>JAUVAN010000048.1 GCA_030591725.1 Deltaproteobacteria bacterium | reverse complement strand
CTCGAACCCGGGATCGCCTTCCTTGTACTTCTCCCTGAGTTGCTGGGCGGCCAAGTGAATGGGCGTCAGGGGGTTTTTGATCTCGTGAGCCAGTCGACGGGCCATCTCCTGCCATGCGGAGATCTTCTGCAGGTACTCGATCCTGGTACGGCTTACCGACAGCTCCGCGACCATGCCGTTGAACGACTCCACGAGGTCGCCGACCTCGTCTCCTCCCCCGGGATCTACCCGCACCGACATGTCGCCCTGTGCAACTGCGGTGGTGGCCTCGCTCAGGCGATGGATCCTGCGCACCAGGCGACGGGTCCAGAAGACACCCCCGGTGATGCTCCCCGCCACTATCACCGTGAGCAGTATCAGGTAGACGAAGATCACCCGGCGATTGAGATATGCAGGCGGTGCGCTGGCGAGGGCCTTGTAAGTGACCATGTCCTCACCGGCCTTTGCGAAGCCGTCTATGATCGATGCGTCTATCCCAAACACCATCTCCACCGATGTGTACGGTCCGATGTTCACCTGGGCGTTGCGAGTGAGGGTGCGCACCGGGGCGGCGGAGGGATCATCCACAGCCTCCACCTCCACGGACCTGCCCTCGGTGCCGCTCAGCCGTATTGCGCGTATTGCGTCATCACCGGCCAGCAATCCTTCGAGGACCGCCTTCACTTCTTCCTCATGTGAAGCGCTTGCAACCTGCTGGAGCGCCGCCGAGTCGACCACGTGCTCCAGCCTGGCACGTTGCTTCTCCTTTACCTCCTCGATGTACTTCCTGTGGACGTCCACGCCGCGCTCGATCTGGCCGGCGATCTCCTCGTTGAGCCCCACGTCGAGGGAGGTGTTCACCGCTTCGGCCACCAGGTAGACCGAAACGGACAGCGGGACGAGCGCCGTGAACAGGAGCATGAGGACGATCTTGACATCCAGGCGGCGGGTCATTTGGCGCCCTGTTCTCCGAGCGTGAACCACTGGGAGCGGAAGGATACGGTCTTGTCAGCCTTCCCGATTCCCCTGTCCACAAAATGACCGACGAAGGACCCGAAGAAGTTGCTCCGCGCTTCTATGTCGCCGTGTCCTCCTCTGGGTTTGGAGATCCAGCGTTGAATGTTGCGGACCATCTCCTCGGAGACCGGATTGACCTCGACCAGGACACGGAGGCGGTACACCCCGGGCTTGAGGCCGGAGATATTTGCAACCACCGGCGCGCGCCACAAGATGCCGGCGATCTTGACCGCTTCGGCGGCGGTCTTGACCTTCGTGCTCCTCCTTCCCCGGCCGTCCTGCACGGTGATGGCGAAGTGCTCCTCCCACAGGTCGTAGACAATCTCGATGGACCGTGCCCAGTAGGTGATCGACTTGCCCTTCCTGGACTCCAGGACCACCTGCGCCACCAGCTTCGTCGGGAGACCGGAGTCTAACTTCTTCAGGATGCTCTTGGTGAAAGCGTCCTTGTAGCTGAATGTGGTGTAGAGCGTGCCCGCGCCGATCTTGAGCCCGACCTTCCGCTTGCGTGCGCCGGCGTGCGCCGGGATGGCGGCGACGACAAATGCGATGACGATCAACGCGGCAATGAACCGGAAGATGGCTCGGCTCGCGATCATTCAGCCACTCCCAGGTTTGGAATCAGGCGGAAGAGGTTGGACATGGAAAAGATGAGCACGCCGATTTTTGTATCGATTCTGACGCCGAGATCGAAGGTCAGGTCCATGGGAACGACCTCGTATCCCTGATATCCCTTGGGATCCGTCCGTAGATCCTCCCTGGAAGCGATGGCGAAGATGCCCGCGCCGACGAAACCGTTTATCCCGTAGATCAAACCGGCGCCGCGATAGAACGGGATGGAGTACTCCAGGTTCAGGCTACCCACCATATCTTCGTACCGCATCTCCTGTACCGACGTGTTGAGCAGGGAGGGTTGCAGGTGAGAGAAGTTGAGCTCAAGAAGGCGCGACGGGATGAACGCCGAATAGTCCCCCACGAAGAACTGGTTGTAGAACGGCGATTCGCCCATGATGAGCCCGCCGAACAGGCCGAGCCTGATGGAGTGGCCCTTGCCCAGCGGGAAATAGGTGTCGTGAGCGAGGGTGAACTTGGAGTAGTCGTAGTCGGATCCGATCACCTCGGTGGAGAGCTCCACCGTGAAGTCAGTCAGGGATCCCTCGGACGGAAGGACCTGATGATCCCTGGTGTCCCGTGCCAGACCGAACATGATGGAGGACAGGGCTGAGTTTCCAGGTAGAAGGTGGCCGAATTCGATGGGTCTGCGCTCTCCGAAAGAATAGTGGGATCCCGCAGTCGGCACATCGGCGCTGATGGCCTCGATGTGGTAATCGAGCCAGAAGAAGTAGTCGAGCAGCAGAGTGTAACCCGTGCCGATCTGGACACCTGCTCGTTTGTAGTTGAGCACCGCGTAAGGCTCGTTGATATCGTCCCCGGCCGCGTTTACCTGGATGTTGTCGTGCCCGAAAAAGTCCCTGGCGTTGGCGTAGAGTCCCTCCACGTGAAGGCCCACGTCGCTATTGAGGAAGTGATCGTCCGCGAGGGCCAGCCTGTAACCGAACTGTTTTTTTGAAGCGACGACCGAGCCGGATAGCTGGATGCCCGAGCCGAGAAACGAATTGTCGGTCACGCCGATGCTTCCGTAGGGTGTGATCTCGGAGAACCCGAACATGAAATCCTTGATGCGGATGGTATTTCGTTCCTTCACCCGGATCACGAGCACCGCCCAGCCTCGGCGTTCTCCACGCTTGAGGGACATGTTGACGCTGTTGAAAAAACCCGTGGCCAGGAGTCTGTACCGGGCCATCTCCAGCCGGGGATCGTTCACCGAGAATACCTCTCCCGGTTTGAGGTCCAGGTACCGGAGGATCACCCTCCGCATGGTCTTTCGGTTGCCCTTTATCACGATCTTCTGAAGCCCGTATCGGGGCGCCGGCGGTCCCTCCTGCTCATCGGGGAGCACGGGAGAGGCCTCCTCGTCGAACATCGGCTCGGTGGGATCCTCCACCCAGGACACCACCGGCTCGGTGATTGTCTCGCCGGTCTTGGGATCGACGATTGTCTCTGGAGGGTCCTCCTGCGCCGCAGCGCAAAGGGAGGCGAGCGTGAAAAAGCCGAAACACAGGAGTGACGTAATTGACTTCATGATCGTCGCTTCCCCCCGAACCAGCCACCCACCGCAGCCATGAAAACGCACGGCAACGTCATCGCCGCCGCCGCCATCAGCGCGTCCGGACTCAACGCGGAACCCGCGCCCGCCAGAAGACCCAGCACGAGTATGGCCGCGAGAGCGGGCTCGGCAATGGTCTTTCCCCTGGCCATTCGCGCCACGATCCACCCCCCAAGCGCAAACGCCCCGAGGAAGACCGCCGCCCCCGCGATGACCAGGCCGGGCACCCGCGCTCCGATGGAACCGAGCGATCCGGTCTTCATGTCCGATTCCATGACAAGCACCGCCGTAACCGCGACCCCCGTCAGAGCCAATGTGGTCGTTCCCAGTATAGCCAGGGTTCCAAGGACAACCCAACGCCAGCGAAATTGATTCGTGAACGGCAAGAGGGTCTTCGGTTGAGCCCTGACCATCGATGTGGAGACCGAAAGAACCGCGCCGCAGCTCAGGCAGTATTGATTGCTCTGGGGGTTTGGCGTACCGCATTTTCTGCAAGGCTCCATGTCTTTCATGACACCCGACCATACCAGATTGAGGAACAATAACGATACATGTCAATATATCGGGAATCGTCTTTGCACTGTCCACCGACAAAATACGCTTATCCTTCTCCGACAAGGCTATGGCGGGCAGGCTTCCGCTGCGAGGGGAAGGGGAAGTTATTGGAAACCCGCGTCAAAGTGCGGGTCTCTTCAGCTGACTGAACAGAAACTCAGCTGGCGCAGGCGCGGGCGGTGCGCTCGTCGGCCAAACCCTTCATGACGCGCCCGAGTTCGAGCATGACGTTGGTGGTGACGAACGGCGGAGAGAGGACGCCCCGGGCCTGGAGTCGGATCGCGTCGATCACCTCGTCGAGCCCGCCGTGCCGCATGATCGCAATCGTTCCGAGTGGCGGCTTGGGGGCTCGCTCGATCAGGTTCCTGGCCGAAGCCAGTACGCCGTGGCTGGCGATCAGCAGATCGAATCCCTGACGCTCCACGTGTGCCCGCGCCTGGTGGACCGAGGTGAACGAAACGATCTGGCTACCGGTGTGGCCGAGGATCTCGACCAACCTGAGCCGCACGTTGTCGTCTCGTTCGATCAGCAACACCGCCACACCGCGCAACAGCTCCACGCTGGGGGTGTCGTCGTCCTGCATTTCGATCTTGGGCGGCATTGACAGGCGCGCGACCACGGACGGTAGTGTGCCCGGCGGGAAGGTGGATCGGAAGCGCTTGGCTGACCTATCGGGTCTTGAGCTGGTGTGACGCACCGCCGTGTTGACGGTGCGTCGGAAATCGTCGATGTCGATTGGCTTGAGGATGTACTCGCTAACGCCGAGGGCCGCGGCCTCGCGGGCCGTCTCCTCGGAGGCATAACCGGTGATGAGCAATATTGGCGTCTTGGGGCTGAGCAGGTGGATAATCCGCGCCAGCTGCAGCCCGCTGAGCCCGGGAAGGTTCTTGTCGACGATCACCAGCTCATAACCCTGGTTCTCGAGGCACAGCATCGCCTCCTCGCTGCTCTCGACCGCCGTGCATTGCAGCCCCATCTTCTCGAGGAGAATGCCGATCATATTGCGCAGGCCCGGATCATCGTCGACGAGCAATACTCGCGCCGATTCCTGGGCCTCAATCTCGCGTCGGTCCATCTTTGACATCACCGCGCTTCGACGCGCTCGAACGCGTCACACTCATTTCTCGATTCCACAATCATCATTGCGACAAACCGAACCTCTATCGATCCGCTCCAGCTTTAATTATAACACCTCATCCGAGCAAGCATTAGAAGCATTAGGGGTCAGACCCTCCCACTTGCCATAAAACAAGCGTTTTTGGGGGGGGCGTCGGACCTTCCCACTTGCCATTAGACCCAAGAGGGAAAGGGGTTCTGAGCACTTCGGCATAAAGTATCCTACTCCTCATTAGTCCACCGGTCGCAGGCGCCGCCCCAGTATGCGATGGGTGTGCCGTTTTCGGATATCTTGACAATATCGCAATGACTCTCGCATTTATCGCACCCGAAGCTGGTGGTTTCGTACACGGCCGTGTTCAGCGCCGCAAGGCCCTTGAACGCGGTTTCGCCTTTAAAATCCCGCGCGAAGACCGCCATGCCGACCGCGCCCATGACGTCGTTGTATTGCGGCACGATCACCGGCATCCCGAGCTCCTCCTCGAAGGCCTTGACGATCCCCTTGTTGTTGGATACGCCGCCCTGAAAAAGAATCTCCTCCCTGATGGGTTTTCCCTTTGCGCAATTGTTGAGGTAATTCTTGACCAGGGATCGGCAGAGCCCCGCGAGGATTTCCTCCTGTCCGAACCCCTGCTGCTGGCGGTGGATCATGTCCGTCTCGGCGAACACCGTACAGCGACCTGATATTGGGGCCGCACGCTTTGCGGACAGCGCCATTTCGCCAACGTTTTTCACGTCGATCCCCAGGCGCCTCGCCTGTGATTCGAGGAACGCGCCGGTCCCGGCAGCGCAGATGGAGTTCATGTTGAAGTCGGCCACCATTCCCCCCTGGATGGAGATGATTTTGGAGTCCTGTCCGCCGATTTCGATTATCGTCCTGCACCCGGGCCGCACCATGAGAGCGCCCCTGAAGTGGGCGATTATCTCCGTTCTCTTGACGTCCGCTCCCACCACGGATCCGATGAGGTTTCTGCCGGAGCCGGTCACCCCGACACCGCAGACCCGGTAGTCCCTGCCGGAAAGGCAATCGATGAGGCTGGCCCTGGTCGCGCCGATGGGATCTCCACGCGTATAGCCATATGAGGTTTCGAGCACTTGTGAGGATTCGTCCATCAAGACGAGGTTGGTCGAAACGGAACCCACGTCCAATCCGATGTACACCGGTTCACTCATCTTTGCTCGTCACCGGGAGAACCACCGTAAAGATGGTTCCGTGATCGATCTGGCTGCGCACCTCTATCTCCCCTGCCGCATCCCTGATGATCCGCTGGCACACGGCGAGTCCCAGCCCCGAACCCTTGGACTTGGTGGTGAAAAATGGAATGAAGATGTTCTGGAGGATTTCCGGCGGGATCCCGGGGCCGTTGTCGGAGAACCGGATCTCCACAAATTGAGCCGGTTCCAGATCGAGCATCTGCCTGCGCATTGTGCGAACGGTTCTCACCCTGGTGGATATATCGAGTTGCGCGCGCTTGCTGCTCTCCATGGCCTGGATTGCGTTGAGCATGAGATTGAGGAAAACCTGGTGCAGTCGCTCGCCCTCGATGGTCACCGGCGGAATATCCACCCCGTATTCCAGCACCAGATCCGTGTTGTCCTCCCGGCCGGTCTCGAACACGTGAATTGTGCGTTTGAGGATCTCGTTCACATCCATCCTGGTAGGCAGGCCGGAGTATGGACGCGCATACGCGAGGAAATCGTTCACCACGCGGTTCAGGCGATCCACCTCCTCGACAATCACCTGGAGAAATTCGCGATCCTGGCCGCCCGTTTCGTCATGGTGAGTGGCCTGGGCCAGATCCTGGACGAGCTGGGCCGCAGCCTTGATCGCCCCTAGCGGGTTGCGTATCTCGTGTGCGAGGCCTGCGGACATCTGCCCCAACGCCGCAAGGCGATCCCGCTCTTTCACCTGCTGGTACAATCGCGAGTTCTCAACGGTGATGGCGATCTGTCCTGCCAGGCCGGCGAGGGTCGTTACCTCCTCCTGGGAGAACGCATCGCGGATACGCTCGTCGCGAACCGTCAGGTAGCCCAGCAGATGCTCCTCTCCCTCCACCGCCAGCAGCACGTCCGCCTGCAAGCTCTCGAGCAACTCGATGGCCTCCCCAAGTTGCTCGGTGGCTTCCGGTTTACCCTCCCGAAGGAGCCTCTGCTTTCGACCCGACAGATCGGGGGTCAACAGGGAGCCGGCCATGGACGAGAACGGACGCAGATGCTTCCTGGCGGCGGCCACCTCGATTCGTCTCGCGGAGGGCTCCGGTCCGAAGCTCGCCCGCAGATCGAAACCGCGGCCGTGGGGATCGATCAGATACAGAGAGGCGTGTGTGAAGCGGCGCGAGTCCTCGAGTCCGGCGAGCAACACCTCCACCATGGTGTCGATGTTGATGATGTGGGCGATCCTCTTTCTGAGCTCCAGGGTGCGTTGTTCCAGGACCCTGCGCTCGCCGAAAAAGAAATCCGCTATCTTGCGCTCCACGAGATCTCTCAGGGGATCGAAGAGGAGCAGGATGACGAGGGACGCCAGGAAGGCGTTGATGACAAAATTTCTCTGGGACCAGAAGACGAGGGCGGTGTAGATGCCGGCGAGGGCGGCGCCCATCAGGGTCATCACCGCGAAGCGACCGAACATCTCGTACAGATCCAGGATTCTGTATCGCACGATGGCCTGGGAAATGATGTACAGGTAGATCAGCGTCATGACGAGTCCCACCGGCGGCAGATCAAGGTGAGCAAGATGCCCGATGCGCTCACCGACTTGCAGGGTCAGCACCGCCAGGCCACCTCCGAAGAGGTACCTGATCCGCGCGGCGTCCACGCGGGTGGGAGCTGTCCTCGCCTGCACGTTGAGATCCAGGATGGCCACCAACATGAAACCGACCACGTACGCGAGCACGGCGGGCCCCACGGCGGGCCGAAGCCAGGTCGGGTGCAGTACCACCGCGATGAGAAGCACGCCGAGCACGATGGCGAGACGGCTCAGGCGAACACGTCGCCCCTTGCCCGCTGCGAACGCGCGAAAGAAGTAGAGGCCTCCGAGGGGTATGAGCACGGCCAGCGCCAGGGAGATCCGTTCGAACCAGGGTTCCCCTCGCCAGTAATACAGGAAGGTGAAAAAATAGTAGAGGGTCACGTTGCCGGCGAGCATGACGAACAGCTTCTGGCGCATGTCCTTGTCACGCCTCAGCAAGACCGAGACGGTGATCGCAAGGGAAATGATCCAGCCCAGAAGGGCGCTCTGAATTCTGGATTCGTCCACGACGGCACAGTTTAGGCGAGTTGAGCGCAAAACGGAAACACATCGTTGTTTATCATTTCAATCGCAACCCCATCGCATTCTGATTCAACAACGTGTTCAATGGTATGTTTTTGTAGTTTTTTGCATACATTTGGTCACAAAACTTGCTTTTGGGTAAAATTCAATAATAACATGTAACTATGATGAAACAGCTCACAAATAACCTGAGAATGCAAACACTGGTATTCACGTGTCTGACGGCTCTCTTGTTCCTGCCGAACCAGGCCTTTTCCTGGACGTCTGCCAGACTTGCCGAAGTCGATACCACCATCGAGGTCAACAAAGAAGGCCCTTCCCGGGTGACCACCATCGCGCGTTTCGAGATATCCGGGGGTCGGTTTCACGGGTTCGATCTGTCGGTGTTGGCGGACGGAGATCTGATCCGCGAGGAGTGCCGGGCAGTGCTGGACGACGGACGCCGTTTTCATGTCTCATTTCGGAAGCTCTACGATGGCCGCACCCGCGTGCTCCTTGCAGACGGGGCCTCTGTGAAGAAAGGCGCGGTCAGCTTCACGCTGGTACATATGACTGACCTGGCCGAGCACAACGGATTGCGCGAGTACGCCGGGAGAGCTCGCATGGACTGGACTCCCATCATCTGGGATCACGGCACCAACCGCATGACCGTGAAAGTAATCCTGCCCGGAGCGAGCACGAGCGCTCCAATCGTTGTGGATCGGAACGTGGCCAGGGACTACGAGATCGACGTGGAGTCCGACAGGGTCACCCTGACCAAGCATCGCACGGTTCGCTGGTACCCCATGCAGGTGGTGCTCGATTTCGATCTCTCACTCCTCACCACGATACCAGAGTCTCTCGAGGAACCGCAGGAGGCCGCCGCCGCTGCCTCGGCAAATCGGAACACGCCCCCCGTGATGCAGACACCACTCCACATACAGGGACTCCCGGCGCTCATGGCCCTGATCGGGTTGATCCTGATGATTCTCAAATCCTGGCAAATTCACCGCGCCCTCGCCGATCTCGCTATCCGGGCCCGCTTTCACATGCTCCCCCGTACCGGTATCGTCGGGCGGTTGCTCCTTTCCATAGCCGCCGCCGCCCTGGGGCTCACCGCGCAGCACATGGGCTCCCTTGCGGCGAGTGTGCCGGCTCTGGCGATCGCCGTATCTCTCTGGTTGATGCGCTCTTCGGTCGGTTCCATCGCTCCCCGCCCTGGAGGCTCGTGGCGAAAAATGAGCGACGAAGACGTCTCGAAATATCGCAAGCTGGCGAGGGAATACCGCGCCCGTCGCCGCTCCCTGATTGACATCTCCACGCCCGGCGGCGTGATCACTTTCCTCCTCGCCCTTTGCGCCCTGGGATACGTCGTGATCATGGCCCGGGAAAACTGGACACGGATCGCATGGGCGACCTTGCTCAACGCGTTGATCTGGGGCATCCCGGCCTGGTTCGCCCACGTGCGTTCAGAGCTTCCAGTGGATGCCACCATCGAGGGTTTCTCGACTCTTCGCCGCTGGCGCAAGGGTCTCGTGAAGGTGGCGGGCTCTCGGGTTCCCGGAGCTGACGCGTCGTTCTGGATTCGCGAGGACGAGAGGGGAACCATTGAAGTGCGGCTTCGTATAGAGAATCCTCCCTCGGACCTCAAGGGTATCGAGGTTGCCGGAGAGGTGGTGCAATCCGGTTCCACCTACAGGACCAGAAAAGCCTTCATCCTTCGCATGGAGCCGGGCACCGTGGTTGCGCGCCGACTTGCCGCTTGCCGGTTTGCCGTCGAGCATCACCTGACGCCGGACCTCGAGGAGGAGATCATAGTTCTTCGCAACCGCAGGGGCCGCACCGACGCCGGCCTCTCGCCATTGCGCGCCGCTCTTGGAATGATTCGCGCCCAGGTGAGGGCGTAGAGATCCTGCTGAGACAGGCTCCTGACCAAACAAAAAAGGCGCGCCCTTTTGGAGCACGCCTTTTTCGTTTTTAAACTCGACTAAAAAAAATTATTTCTTTTTCTTTCCACCGACGAAGTCCTTCAGGGCCTGCGCGGGACGGAAGCCGACCGTGGTCTGGGCTTTGATCTTGATCTTCTCGCCGGTCTGGGGATTACGGCCGGCACGGGCAGCCCTCTTCTTCTTGTTGAAGGTACCGAAGCCGGGGAACGAGAAGCGCTCGTCCTTCTTGACGGCCTTCTTGATCTGCTCGAAAGTCTCGTCGATCACTGCCTGAACGGTCTTCTTGGAAGTGTCGTTCGGGACGGCCTTGGCGGCGGCTACTGCATTGATGAGATCTGCTTTTGTCATTTTCTTTTCTCCTGTTTTTAGGGGGAAATTGTTGATTCGATTTCCCCCAAATCAAAGTTGGGGGAATCATATGTTCAGAAGTCTTACCCGTCAAGAGAAAAAGCATTTTGGGTGATCAGATTTTCCGCACAGTAGCTGGCTCAAAGCAATCATGTGGCGGGAAAGTCCTTTAAAACCTGAATAATATCAAACGTTACCAAGATTAACCCCGCCAACTATGGGAGTTCGTTCTTGCACGTCGATTTTTTCCTTTTAGGGCAAGAAAATCCGTTTTTTCAAAAAAAAAAGCACTTTAGAAACTGGTTTTCCCGATGACAAACATGTCCAGGGCCCGTGGAAACAGGGGTTATCCGAATCGCGTTCGGGAAGCCCCCCAATGTAGGGGCTTACAAAACCAGGCCCGATCAAGCTTCGCTCATAGATGCTATTTGATCACGATGCATATATCCCGATTCAAGGTATTGATTTCCAGTTTTTTGCCCCATCCCGGCCTTCCCCTGAGGTAGGGGAAGGGGAAGATGATGGAGGCCGCTTTTAAAGAGTGGCTGTTGTGCAAACAGGCTTTTATGAAGTACATTTTTTCCTGCGGTGTAAACCATGAGCATCAAGATACCCACAGGCCCTCCGGGGGCGGTTCCGACGAGCGAGGTTTCCGGCGTGCAGACCACGCCGGAGTCCGCAGAGATCGACGCGGCCGCGAGCACCGGATCGACCGATCCCGTGATGGAGATCGCCCGTGAACTGGCTGCTGGAAAGATCTCCCCGGGGCAGGCGGTGGATCGATTGATCGCTCAGACCATGGATTCCGACATGGTATCATGCGCGCCCCAGAATATGCGCGAGGCCCTCGAAGAAACATTGCGCGCCATGATCGAAACCGATCCGCACCTGCAATCCCTCGCTCGCGCCATGGGCGTGGAAGAGTAAGGAATCAGATACCGAAAACGCGGTCGTAGTCCTCCTGGGTGCAACCGATGGAACCGTCTTTTGCGGCGCGCTCCCTGAGGTATTCCTCGGCGATCTGGATGGTTTCGTGGATGGTTGTCAGAGTGTAGAACTGATCTTCGGGCAACGGCGGCGCAACCGCCAGGCGCTCCATGAGCGGTCCCATCAGTTCGGGAGAGGTGACCAGGGAGCTCTTCCACTCCTCGACGCTTTCTCCCATGACCACGCTGGCCGCTGTACCCGCCGGGTTCATCCTCAGGAAGAACTCGTCAAATTCGAGTATCCAGTTGGCGGGTTCCTGGGTGATGAAACGCCACCTTCCACCGAATTGGCGTCGCAGCACTTCTCCCCAATAGGCGCCAACCTTGGGCGCGAGCAGGTGTAAAAGATGGGAGCGACGCCTGTCTCCGGGCGGAGGCATCACACCTTCGCACTCGTCCCTGACCACGGCATCGATGAAGCCGTCGAGAACCGAGAGTGTGTCTATGCCGAAATCCAGTTCGAAATTGAAACGGTTCTTTACATGAGCCACGCACAGATCGGCCAGGGTTTCGATCTCGTGCGGTATGTCTGTCGGATGGCTTGTCATGGATTGTCACCAGTGAGCTGTTTTTTTTTGAAGAGATACTATATTTCAGTTGTGTATGCCATCAGTAACAAGGAGCTGATAATGAATAGCCGGATTCATATGAAAAACACTGTTCTTTTCATGGCGACCCTTCTCGTTTTGGCATTCCGGGGGATCGGTTGTGGGCAGTCGCCGCCGACCATGCTCACTGATCTCGACGCGAGTACGAGTTCGCCGGATACCGACACGGACACGGACACAGATTCAGACACGGATTCGGATACGGACACGGATACGGATTCAGACACGGATTCGGATACGGACACGGATACGGATTCAGACACGGATTCGGATTCAGACACAGATTCGGATACGGACACCGACACCGACACGGACACGGGTCCTGTGCCAGGTTGCGATGACATGGGAGGGCTCTGCGTCAACTTATGGGAAAGCTGCCCCGGCGATCTGGAGAATTCCTCCTACGACTGCGGCAGCATGCTCCAGAAATGCTGCGCTCCCCCAACATGCCCGTGGGATTGCGAGTTGTTCACAGATGAGTATACGTGCTCGACGGACCTCACTACACCCTCCTCGATCCACAATTACGAGTGGTCCTGCGACACTCCCGGTGACATTTGCTGCCAGCCAATGGATGTGGACGGCGGTGTGGTGGATTATTGCAACGACCAGCCGGACATGGCGTGCGACACGTCGTGCGCAAGCTACGAGGCCCACCGGACTGATTTCTACTGCAACTGGGCCACTGCAATGTGTTGCGAGGACACGCGCCAGCCCTGCGCCAACATCGGCGGCACCTGCGAGAGCTGGTGGACGTGCCCGAGCGGGACAGAGTCCAACGGTGCGGGAACATGCACCAGCGTTCTCGATGTGTGCTGCACGCCGATAGATCCAGGGAACGATTGCGGCATGGGCGGCGGCTCCTGCGTCACCTGGGGTGATAGCTGTCCCCTGCTCATGAACCCGGATCTGTTTGTTTCCTGTGGCACGTGGTCCGAGATGTGCTGCACATGGGTCTGGGATTCCTGAGCGCTCGCCTCATTGACATTTATCGGTCAACGGCCCTGCGGAGTCGCCCTTCACGGGCTCAATCGTCGTCTTGCACACGGGGCGATCGTTGCGAGCGCAAAAAGCTTCGAGGATCCCGGCGGCGTCCCTCGCGTTCATCTCGAAGTTGTTGTCGAGCATCCCCGACGGGCTCCCGGCGATGCCCACGTCCGATGCCAGGGTAAAGCTGGCCTCGAGCAGCTTTCTTCCAGTCTTCCCGGCTGCGCATTTGCTGATCTTGTTCGCGCTCATCCCCTTCGGAATACAGGCTTCCCAGTTGGTATCCAGATAGCTTCGCGCCCGACAAGCGACGTAGTCCATGAACAGGTTCTTCTTCCGGTAGAGGTGCTGCGCGCAGATCATGCGGAGGTTCTCGGTCTCCTCGGGATCGCCGTGCTTGGAGTCGTGCTCGCCTTCCAGGTTGTTGCCGATGCACTGCAGGTGGAGATTTAACTTCTCATCGTGGCTCGCCATGTGGTTTGCGAAGCGCTCCACCTCCGGGATCATATTCATGGCGAACGGACACCTGCTCATGATGAAGAAGTCCAGCCTGCCGGGTTCCTCCTCGCGGCACCCCGGCACGTCCTTGCATCCCTCGTCCAGGCAGTCCGTTGCGCCGTCCTCGTTATCGTCGATCTCGTTATCGCAGATCTCCATCGTGGGATCCCAGCCCATGCCGATGGACATCAGATATCCCTCGCGAAGCGGGATCAGGTATTCGTCGATGGCCGCTTTCTCCCGAGGGAACTTGTCGAGAGCCTCATCGAAAATGAGCAACGGAATGTACCGGGGGCCGCCCGCCGCGCGAACGAGCTTGTACAATCGCTTGCCCTCGGGTGACGGGTAGTTGACCACCTTCAGGTCGATAGTTGGAAGAAGCATATTGAGGAAGGCCACCTCCCGGGTGACGTCGCAGCTTGCGGGATCGTCGCAGCGGGGGTCAACGAGAAGGGTGGTGGGCAAGGTCACGAGGGGGCTCACGCCGGAGCAGATCTCCGGGGGGGCGTCAACGCCCTTTGCGGCGTGACAGACGTGCGAGAGGATGGACTCCCGTGAATGATCGCCCATGTAGCGCCGACCGTTTATGAACAGGGACGGCGCGCCATCGATACCCTTTGCGGCCGCTACCTCGATGGATCTCTCCAGCTCGATCTCCCCATCGCCCTCGTCGATGCAGGTGGTGATCGCAGCGACATCGATGCCTACTTTCCTGGCGCATGAGGTCCACCCTTTCGGTAGGGTTTGCCACCGCTCTCCCTCGTAAAGACACTCCATGAAATCCAACCACTGCCCCGTCGTGGAGTTCAACCCGGCGCAGAGCTGGATCTCGGCCGACTTCACCTCCGCGTCACCGTAGGAGAGATCGGCTCTGCCCTCGGCGTCGACCAGGCCGATCCATGCGAACGAAATCGCAACCGAGTCGCCCAGTTCTTTCCGCAATGGAAGCAACGTCTTGAGCAAGCCGGCACAGTGGGGGCAGCGGGCCAGGATGAAGACGACCATGGTCAAGTCGGGTGGGCCGGCGTCGGCCTGCTCCGTGTCGTCAACCGCGTCCCGAACGTCCAGGGAGGTCCCTCCGCAGCCCAGGACGAGCGCTGTGGCAAGGAGGATCGATATGGATAATCTACTCATTTCAACTCCACTATTTGTCTGTTGCGACAATTCTATAACACGAACGCCCGCCGCCTGTCCGCCGCCTATTCGCCGCTTGCCCGCCGCTTGTCCAGCGTAGCGAGCGAAGGAGGACAAGCGTCAAACACGTAGGCACGAGGATTGCTATGCGTCCATCCGGACATCGGTGAAGACCGGAGAGGAGATGCATGCAAACATCCGTCACCTGCGCTGCGCTTTCGGGGGTGAGCGCTGACATCGTACGTGTGGAGGTGGATCTGGCCATGGGCCTGCCGGCCTTCACCATCGTCGGGCTGCCCGAGGGGGCGGTCAGGGAATCGAAGGTGCGCGTGCTCGCGGCCCTGTCGAACTGCGGTTACGTGGTTCCGCCCCGAAAGATCACCGTGAACCTGGCTCCGGCGGATCTCAAGAAGTCGGGCTCGGCCTTTGACCTTGCCATAGCTCTGGGCCTCCTGTCCGGAGTCGGTATGGTGGATCCTGGGAAACTCGACAACATGATGATTATCGGCGAGCTCGGTCTCGATGGGCGGTGCCGCCCCGTGCCCGGCGCCTTGCCGTACGCCCTTCGCGCGGACAGGAGCGGCAAGTGTTCCTCGGTCATGCTGGCGTCACAGAACGCCGCCGAAGCCTCCGTGGTCTCTCGGGTAGAAATCCTGCCCGTGCGGGACCTGCCCAGTGCGGTCATGCACCTGAGCGGCGAGAGCCCCATCGTGCCGCACCCGCCCACGGTGGTCGTGCCCGAAGATGCCCGGGAGGACATCGACATGTCCGAAGTGCGTGGGCAGGAGCATGCCAAGCGCGCACTGGAGGTGGCCGCGGCCGGAGCGCACAACGCGATCATGATAGGGCCTCCGGGCTCGGGCAAGACGATGCTCGCGCGGAGGCTCACGACCATCCTGCCGCCCCTGACCTTCGACGAGATGCTCGAGGTTTCAGCCGCCCATTCGGTGCTCGGGTTGACGAGCGCAAAGAACCCCCTCATCACCTCTCGCCCCTTTCGATCACCACATCACACGGTCTCCGACGCCGGCCTTGTGGGAGGCTCCAACCCTCCGAGACCCGGGGAGGTGTCCCTGGCGCACAATGGTATCCTATTCCTGGACGAGCTCACCGAGTTCAAACGTCACGTACTCGAGGTGCTGAGAGAGCCGCTGGAGGAGGGCTCCATCACCATCTCCAGGGCGGCAGGGCAGGCCACTTTTCCGGCGAGCTTCAATCTCATCGCCAGCATGAATCCCTGCCCCTGCGGTTACTACGGCACACCGGACAGGGACTGCACGTGCAGCATCGGAGCCGTGGAGCGATATAGATCGAGAATTTCGGGACCCCTGCTGG
>JAUVAN010000061.1 GCA_030591725.1 Deltaproteobacteria bacterium | reverse complement strand
GTTTCAAGGTCGGAAAATCTGTACGCGCCCTTGCCGAAGGCAACATAAAGAGCGCCGGGAACGAATGCGTTGTTGCCCGGATCAACCTGGCGCCAGCTGGACCCGTCCCAGTACATGGCCCAGAGGTGGGGCTCCCAGGTTCCACCGTGGGAGAGGAAGGCTCCGGAGACCAGCCTGGTGGGAATGCCAAGGGCGCGCATCAACGATGTGAAGAGGATGGAATGATCTCTGCAATCGCCGGATCCGCGCCGGAGGATTGTGACCGCGTAGGTCATCGACGGAAGATGGATTTTTTCCGGCAACAGGGTGTAGACATAGTTCATGACGAGCTTCGCGACCTTGTCCGGGTTTTTCCAGAAACGCTTTGGGTTGCGGATCAGGGCCGCTCTGGCCACTACGGTAGAAGCGTTGTCCTTTCGTATTCCGGGCAGGGAGCCGTTTTTCCCGCCGGACCGCAGGTAGAGGACTGCATCGCGAATATCAGGAGCGTTGGTCACGATGTACTCGGTCGACGAGAGGTCCTTATCGTTGGGGGGATCCGTGCTGTCCGGCGAGCCGGGGGAGACCGTGAGCTCCAGCTCGTTTTTGGAGACAACGGTGAGTTTCTGGTTTGCGGGATCGTCGATGAATGCAAAGGCGTCGAATCCGAGGGGCTCCGTGCCGACGAGCCTGAAACGCGCGTGGGTGACGGAGTGTATCAGACCAACGTAGGAGTCGGAGAACAGGCGGCCGGACCTGGCGCTCGAGGACTCTTGAGGAAAGGGAAGGGTTCGGTCCGCGAGACGTCGAATCTGGTGGACAGCGGGATAATGCTCCTCGAGGGGAAGGCCGTTCTCATCGAAAAAGATACGAACGAAAGTCCGGTCCGTTCCCGCGCGAAATGCCGTGATCCAGGTTCCCTCGATCTCCTTGCCGTCGCGGGTCAGTTTGCCCGGTTTCGGAGGGGCGAACCCGATGGCCGAAGGGGCATCCATCCAGGGGTTGTAATAGGCGACTACGGCAGAGAAGTCCTTGTTTCCAGTGCTGATATCCCGCATGAAATCGTGAAGGCGAAAGCCGATGACTTCGTTGCCCACGAGAGGAAGAGGAAAGGGAAGCTGGCGGATGGGATCGCTGACCGATTCCCGAAACTCCTTGATCCTGTCCCAGCGATCCCCGGTGAAACCCACCTGGGAAACGACGGTGCCGGAAAGAGAATCGAGGACCACATACGAACCGCGAAGGAAAGTACTGTCGGAAGCGAGAGTGAGCTCCGAGCGAACAGTGTAGTGGTTGAAGTCGTACGACTTGAGACCCATCCTCAAAAAGAGATGGGAAAGCGTGAGACTCTCCGGGCCGAACGGGCCTTTCGAGGAGCTCACGGAACGAATCTCCCTTCCCACATCGAGACCATCAACGAATACGGAAAAGACCAATGTATTCGGGCTCGAAGATGGCAAGACTTCAGGTGGATGCTTGGTGGTTTTTGGGGGTTGTGCAACCGGGGCCGGGCCGCAACCCGATATCGAAATTGACGCGGCGATGAAGAGGACAGCGGCTAACGAACGGGCATTGAAAAAAGATAATGCGGTCATCTGATCAGGGAGAAGAGGAGAATGACGGGAGCGCCGAATAGCATGGCGTCGCATCGATCCAGGATCCCGCCGTGACCGGGAATGATATTTCCAGAGTCTTTGACATTGAAACCGCGTTTGAGGAAGGACTCCGCGAGGTCGCCCAGCTGACAGAAGATACTCAGGGACACGCCGAGCAGGGCGATATCGTACCAGAGTAACCCGGGAAGAAGCGTGAACTTGGCGGCGGCGACCGCGAGAACGACCCCGAAGATTCCGCCGAACGCGCCGGCCCAGGTCTTGTTGGGGCTGACGCGGGGGGCGAGCTTCCTCTTTCCGAAAAGGCGACCGAATGCATAGGCGAAGGTATCGTTCAGCACGGCGCCGGCCAGGAGGAGGAGGACCCACCAGCGACCGGTGTCGAGGTCCGGCGAAGTAAAAGGAGAATTGGGATCGAAAGGATGAAGGAGGGAAAACGAGCCGAAAAGCCCGCCGATGTAGACAGCGCCGGTAGCCGTGAAAGCTGCGGCTCGAAAGGTCTTGTCAGGGGTGCCCGGTACGAAAATGAAAAGGAGGAGGGAGACCGGGTAGATGAGCAGCAAGGCGAGCAAGGGCGCGAAATCGTACATGGATCGAAAGCAGACAGATATGCTGACGGCGACGGCGAGCAGGGCGACGAATACGCGATACCGCGAAAAATCACTCCCGAGGGTGATGGTGCCGAACTCGAAGCCGGCGAGGGCGGACAGTAGAATGACAAAGGCGACGAGGGCCAGAGGCGGCGCCAGTATAATCAGGGCAAGAATGGGCGGAAGAAGAACGACCGCCGATATGATGCGCAGAGCGAGATTTGACATCTATTTACCTATACCTCCGAAGCGGCGGTTGCGCGAAGAAAATGAGGCAAGAGCCTCGTCCAGGTCGGAAGAATGGAAATCGGGCCACATCTTGTCAGAGAAATAGAGCTCGCAATAAGCGGAACTCCACAACAAAAAATTGGATATTCGCAGCTCACCGGAGGTTCTTATCAGAAGGTCCAGGGGGCCGAGATTCCGGGACTGAAGAGATTCAGAGAAGAGATCGATATCGATGGCAGCGGGATCCAGATTGTCGGCAGCGACACGAACGGCCAGTGCCCGGGCGGCCGCCACGATTTCCTCGCGACCACCATACGAGAGAGCAAGACAGAGGGTCATCCCGGTATTGGAGGCAGACTCGTCCATCAGATCCAGGAGCGCCTTGCGGGGCGAGTTCGGAAGGGAGTCGAGATCCCCGATGGCCGTCAGGCGAATATCGTTGTCGAGGATAGTCCGACGCTCGGACTTGAGGTAAATGCCAAGGAGGGACATGAGAGCCTTGATCTCGGGAGCGGGACGCACCCAGTTCTGCAAGGAGAAGGCATAGAGAGTGAGGACCCGAATGCCCCGTTCGCGGCATGCGGTGACGATACGATCGACCGCCACGGCGCCTTCCTTGTGCCCCGCGACCCTCGGGAGGTTGTGGGAAGCGGCCCAACGGCCGTTACCATCCATGATGATGCCGATGTGGCGCGGAATCGAAAGTGGTGTTTTATCGATCATGAAGGAAGAGAAATTATCATACCAGGCCGGGGCGTGGAAGAGATATAAGGGTAACCCTTTACTGGGACGCGCGGGACGTACATATTGGGTGCATGTGGTGCAATAAATGAACAGCGAAGATCTATACAGAGTGCTCGGGGTGCAAAAGGGGGCGAGCGAGGCCGAGATCAAGAAATCCTACAGGAGTCTCGCCAGGAAACTTCATCCGGACCACAACAAGGGAAACAAGGCGGCAGAGGAGGAGTTCAAGAAGGTATCGGCAGCCTATGCCGTATTGGGCGACAAGAAGAAGAGAAAACTCTACGACGACTACGGAATCGACGGCCTTAGAGACGGCTTCGATTCCGAGAAATGGCGGCAATACGGGCCACGAGGGGGTCCTCAGGCGGGCGCTCCATTTCAGCAGGGAGGGTTCGATTTCGGGGGGTTCTCCGGGTTCGGCGGCATGGAGGATGTATTTGATTCACTCTTTGGTGGCGGGCGCGGTCGCGGCCGGGGAAGGGGACGGGCGGGAAACGTGCACAGATGGGGAGGTGGCAGGATGCCCAAAGGTCCTCAGGTTCGCTCCGAACTGGAAATAGAGTTCCTCGACGCGGTGCTCGGAAGGGAGCTGCAACTCATTATCCAGGTACAGGGAGAAAAGCGGAACCTGAAGGTGAAAGTGCCAGAGGGAATTGAAGATGGTCAGAGCATCAGGTTGAAGGGTCAAGGTGGCGAAAGTCCCGCGGGAGGTAGCAGGGGAGATCTCATACTCGAGGTGAAGGTAAAAAAGAGTGAGGAATACGTCAGGGATGGAATAAACCTGACAAAAAACGAGAAAATAACCGTGGGAACCGCGTATTTCGGGGGTTCGATCAATGTGGAGACGCCATGGGGCAAGGGAAAGGTGAACCTGCCGCGCGGTACCCAGGGAGGACAGAAACTCAGGATAGCAGGGCATGGGATAAGGAAAAAGGGCAAGAACGGAGACCTGTACGTGAGGGTAGCCATTAAAATACCCAAGAATATCGAGGAGGATACGGAGAAGTTAGTGAAGCAGCTGGAAGAAAAATACCAGTAATAGGGGGAAATGTTTCACGTGAAACACCGGGCGATTGGAAGAGATCACAGCCGGAGATATGTTTCACGTGAAACGTTGGTTTCTAAGTCATCGAAATTGCCGTGTGTTTTGACTTGATAACAATCTATCCAATTGTTATCAACAGGTTATTAACAGAACCGGCGCAAGATGTGGGCAAGTATGTCTTTGCCAGAGAATAAAATGGAAAAACCTCGGGCCGTTGTTCTGTTTTCCGGCGGGATGGACTCGTCGGTGGTGCTGGCCATGGCCGCAGACGAGGGCTACGAGGTACACGCGATCACCATATCATACGGACAGCGCCATCGTGTGGAGCTGGACTGCGCGCAAAAGACGGCACAGGCCATCGGGGTGAATCGCCATGTTTTCTTGAATCTGGATTCCACACCATTTGAGGGATCGGCTCTCACCTGCGAGGATGTAAAGGTACCCGTGGGGCCGCGACCTCCAGGCGCCGACCCCATTCCGCCCACCTACGTCCCTGCTCGAAACACGGTCTTTCTCTCCCTCGCTCTCGCCTACGCGGAGTCGTTGGGCGCCAGAGACATATTCATAGGGGTATCGTCGGTGGATTACTCCGGTTATCCCGATTGTCGGCCCGAGTTCCTCTCGTCTTTCGAGGAGACGGCGAATCTCGGGACGCGATCTGCGAACGGAGGAGAAAGATTTCGGATTCACGCCCCTTTGCTCGAGATGACCAAGGGCGAGACCGTGACGGCAGGCATCCGGCTCGGGGTGGATTTCAGCCTGACCCACTCCTGCTACGATCCTGGTCCCGCAGGTGAACCGTGCGAACAGTGCGAGGCATGTATGCTTCGAAGACGCGGCTTCGAAGAGGCCGGGCTCGAGGATCCGATCGCCGGCAGAGAAAAGGCGGCGCTGTCATGACATTGCAAGTTTACGCTATCTTCAGCTCCATCCAGGGTGAGTCCACCAGATCCGGGTTGCCCACCACCTTCATCCGATTGGCGGGATGTCCCCTCAACTGTTCATACTGCGACACGCGGCTGGCATGCGAGGCGACCGGTGATTCGATGACCGTCGACGATGTGGTCGAAAAGGTTGCACAGCACGGTCGTCGTCTGGTGGAGGTAACAGGCGGCGAGCCGCTGGCCCAGAAATCAGCCCTTCCACTGATGACCGCTCTGGCCGACAAGGGTTTCGACGTGATGCTCGAAACGTCGGGCGCGTTTTCAATCGCGAACGTGGATCCCCGCGTCAGGGTGATCATGGACGTGAAGACACCGGGTTCACAGATGCGGGACAAAATGGACATGAGCAACCTGGATCTGCTTGACAGCAACCGGCATGAGTTGAAGTTCGTGATAACCTCCAGGGACGATTTCGACTGGGCATCAGTACTGATCCGGACGCGAAAGCTGGCTGGAACATGCGAGTTGTTGTTCTCACCGGCGTCCGGTCTTCTCAAGGGAGAAGAGCTGGCAAAATGGATTCTCGATGCAAACCTTCCGGTGCGGTTGCAACTACAGGTCCACAAGATCCTGTGGCCCGGGGAAGAGAATAAATGATGTCCGGGGGCACGAGGAGACCGAGGGTCTTCACCATGGGTCACGCCGACCTCTCCATCGAGGAGTTCTTTTCGATCATCGAGCGCTCTTCGGTGAGATTGATCGCAGATATCCGATCGAACCCGGCGGCTCCCAGGCTTCCGTGGTTCGAACGGCATGCCCTGGCGCTGGAGATCGAAAAACACGGCCTGTCCTACAGATGGTTCAGGAGCCTTGGGAGACACAAACCGAACATCGGCGGCTCCGATATCCATGTGGCTCTGGCGGACGAAGCCGATCGCCGGTACGCGGCGGCCATGAACACAGAGGCCTTCGAACGGTCCTGCAAAGATCTCATCGGCCTGGCTGCCAGCACGGTGACGGTTCTTCTGGGCGCAAAAAAGGATCGGGAAAACTGCCAGCGGCGTCTGCTGGCGGACAAGCTCATGACCATGGGGGTTCGCGTGGTGCACATTCTCGGCCTGGAAGAGTCGCAAGAGCACGTGCTGCATTCGGGTCTGGAGATTGAGCGCGGCAAGTTGTTATACCGGGGAAAACAACTGTCTCTTATTTGATACACTGCTCATTTCGGCAATAATAACAGCCAGTTACAGCCATCAAAGAAGGGTCACCACCAGCTCTCGATTCTTCCTGGGACCGTCGAAATCACAGAAAAAGACATTTTGCCAGGTGGACAGAAGCAGCTCTCCATTTTCGCAGGGTATGGTCTCCGAGGGACCCACAATGCCGGCCTTGATGTGAGCGTCCGCGTTTCCGTCGACGGCGTCGTGCAGCCATCCGCCGCGAGGAACGAGCCCGGTCAGACAGTTGATGATATCCGTTGTGATGTTTGGATCCCAGTTTTCCTGGATCATCACGGCGGCGGTGGCGCCTTTTGCGTACACCGCCATGAGCGAGGCGTCCGGGTGATTCGCCGCGATTGAGCGCAACTTGACGGTAACGTCCACCAGCTCCTGCTGACTCCTTGTTGCGAGCGTTACGATTTCTCGATGCATGCTAAGCTCCCGAACACTGCACGTCCTTGAACATCAGAGAGGGAGCCCGGTTGGAAGAGTGGCTCCACGGGTCGTTGCCTACCTCGGCAAGGTTTATCCAGAACTCGAGGTGATTTCCCGCCATGTTCATCTCCGACACCGGGTGGATGATCTTGCCGTTTTCCACGAAGTGTCCCTTGATGCCCAGAGAGAAGTCCCCCGTCGTCGAGTTGGAGTTTCCACCCAGAAAACTGGTGATGTAGATGCCCCGGGTCATCCCCTTGATCATCTCTTTTACACTTCGATTACCCGGCTTCCAGATCAGGTTGGATTTGCTGGAAGTAGTGGGATCCACACCGAGCTTGGAGGCGTAATAGGTGTCGAGGAAAAAAGTCTTGAGGACGCCCTTGTCGAAGACCGGTCGTCTGACCGTGGCCATGCCCTCGCCGTCCCACGCCGTGGACGCCAGACCCCGCTTGAGATGGGGATCGCTCTTGATGGTGAGCAGCTTCGAGCCCACCTCCTTTTCGAGCTTGTCCTCGAGGAAGGAGCGCTTCTGCTGGATGGAGCTTCCCGACAGGGGTGACAAAAGATGTCGCACGAAGGTGGGCACCACCCGGTTCTCTATGACCACCTGGTACACGTCGGTCTTCACCTGTCTGGAGCCGAGTTGTTCCATGGCCCTCCTGAGGGAGCCCTTGCCGAGGTCGTCGATCCCCGGCAGATCGGACTGGAATCTGGTCGATCCGTAGTCCACGCCCGACGGCTTGCGATCCTTGGTGTCCCTGACGGAGGCCTCCGCCCCGCGCGAAAAGGAGGTGCCGGCCTCGGTGGCTTCGAGGCCGTTGGTGGCGAAGCCCACGGTAATGCTCGAAGTGTCGCTCACCCAGGATGTGACCGAGACGATCTTGTTTTTCTTGTCACCCGCCCTGACCGCTTCTTCCAGTTGTCTTGCCTGCGCCATGCGCTCCTCGGGTTTGATGCCGGAAACCGTTGGATCGCTGCGTTCCAGATTTTCGGTGGTCATCCCCTTGTATCGGGACGGATCGGGCAGCTTGCGATGCTCGTCAACCGCCAGGTACCTGGTGGTAGCCACAGCTGTCTTTACATATTCTTCTATGGCCTCTGTGCGAAGGTCGGAGGTGGAGTTGCTGGAGTAACGTCCCTCCACGTACAGGTCGATGGACAAGCCCTGGCTTGTCGACTCGCGAATCCTGTCGATCTTTCCGTCGCGCCACTCCAGGGTGACGTTTCGGGAGCGGGACAGGAATACACGCGCGTCCTTCGCGCCGGCCTTGCGGGCGATGAGGGCTGTGTTGCGAGCCATTTCCATGAGATTTTTGTCAGCCATCGTTCACACCTCCTACGGAAATGCCGTTGCATTTTACGGTCGGCAACCCCATACCCACCGGCACGCGCTGGCCGTCCTTGCCGCACATGCCCGCTCCGACGTTCAACTCCATGTCGTTGCCCACCATCACCACGTTTTCGAGCACCTCCGGTCCGAAGCCGATGAGGTTGGCGTCCTTGACCGGGCGACCGAGCTTGCCATTCTCGATGACGTACCCGTTCTTGAGGTAGAAGCTGAAATCGCCGGAGCCGATACGCACCTGGCCGTTGGTGAAGGTCTCGGCGTAGATGCCCTTCTTCACCGAGGCGATGATCTCCGCAGGGGAGTGGTGGCCGTCGACCATGTAGGTGTTGCGCATTCGCGGGACAGGCGGGTGCCGGAAGTCCTGTCGGCGACCGTTGCCCGTGGGCTTTACGCCGTAGTGGGCAGCCGAGATCCGGTCGTGCATGTAGCTTCTCAAAATTCCGTTTTCAACAAGTACTGTGCGCTGCGACTCGTTGCCCTCGTCGTCGATGTTGAGGGACCCGCGCTCGTTGGGATTGGTGCCGTCATCGATTATTGTGACGAAGTCGGGCGCGATGGGTTTGCCGATCCGATTTGCATACACCGACTTGCCCTTGCGGTTGAAGTCGGCCTCCATGCCGTGTCCGATGGCCTCGTGCAGCAGGATTCCTGAAAGGCCCGGGGCCAGCACTACCGGGTACTCGCCTGCCGGGGGTTGTTCGGCGTCGAAGAGGGTGACGGTGCGCTTCGCGGCAACGGTGGCCAGCTCGTCCATCCTGTCGTCGTTGTAATACTCGAATCCGGCTCGCTTGCCGAAGCTATAGTAATTCTCTTCGCGTCGTTTCCCGTCCTGCGCAACACAGGTCAGGTACGCGATGGTCATGGGCTGAGTGTCCTCCGTGATCTTCCCGTCGCTGTTGGCAACCATTACGCGACTGGTGGAGTCGCCGGTGAAGACGCGTACCTTGATGACGCGCTTGTCGTAGGCCATGGCTGTCTTGTTGGCGCGCTCCAGCATCGGCATCTTTCGTTCGATGCCCACGTCTGTCCAGGGGATCTCGACGGTGTAGTATTGCGGCACGTCCACCCGAACGATGGTCTTGAGTGGCGGCGCAGCCGGGCCGTTTGCAATAACGGCGGCCGTCATGGCGGCCGAGACAAGGGCCTCCGTGCTCAGATCTTCGGTGAACGCGAACCCGGTCTGATCGCCCTTCAACACGCGAACACCGCAACCGAGCTTGATGTTGGAATAGGCCTGATTGACCTCGCCGTCTTCCAGTCCCAGGTAGCTGGTCACCTTGTGCTGGAAGAAGAGGTCGGCGTACTGGCCGCCCTTGCCCATGGCTGCGTTCAGTACCTTGCCGATGACCTGATCGTCGACGCCGAAGTTTTTGAAGTATCCGCTCGGCGGAGCGCCCGCCGCGCCCGCCAGATCCGCCGGACCCGCGGGCGGCGTTGCCGGTCCTCCACAGCCGATCAGGAAGCTCGGAGCTATCGCCAGGGTAGCGCCGGCTGCCGAGGTCGCCAGGAACCTGCGCCGTGACCAGCCATCATTGTTGATTCTGTTTATCATGGATGCCTCCTTATCCGGTCGCTGAAACGATCAAACCCAAACATGTATTCCTATGTTTCTTACCTGGTGAAAGGGAAGTTTACCATGAGTTCCGGATGCAGGTAGTTTTGGTTTTTCAGATCCAGGTGATGGCGGTGACTGTGTACCCGTCGTAAGTGATCGAGTAGTCGCTGTAGACGCACGTTATCGCCTGATCATCCTGGACGAGCTGGTCGTAAGAACCGCTGGAGGCCCCGGTGAAGACGATGGTTCCCGAGCCGGTCTTCACGTAGAAATCATCGCAGCATGACTCGACGTAGTAGGTGCCGGTGATACACAGGGCCACCGCTCCGAGGCTGCTCAGGTTCCACAGTTTGTAGGCGCTGTCCGATGAATAGCAATACTCGTCGTCGTAGTAGCCGTTCGTGTCGAAGGGGATTCCCGTGGTGTAGCTGTTGGGCAGGGGGCAGCTGAGCGCGGCCCATCCCACATCGGCGGTGAAGGTGCTCCCGAGGGGATTGTCGCACACGTCGGTCACGGCGGTGCTCACCTCGATGGTGTAGGTCTCGTTGAAGCTGACCCCCGAGAAAGCGATATCGTAGGTTGCTGCATCCACCTCGGTGATCGAGTCGAGCACGCCCGAGCCGCCGGAGGTGGCGGTCCAGGTGACAGTGGTGTCGTCCACGTTTTCAACATCTTCGTTGAAGGTGAGCTGGTACGTGCCCGAGGTGTCGGCCGTTTGCAGCTCCAGAGTGGTGTCGCTTGTAACTGACGGCGCCCCGGTCACCGGGTCGACGCACGGTCCCGTGTCCGTGTCGGAATCAGAGTCCGTATCGGAGTCGGTATCAGAATCGGAGTCGGTATCAGAATCGGAGTCGGTATCAGAATCGGAGTCGGTATCAGAATCGGAATCCGTATCAGAATCGGAATCCGTGTCGGAATCGGAATCCGTATCGGAATCCACACCCCCGCTAGTCTTGACCTTCGTATCCACGCATCCGAACGCCAGCCCGATCAGTACGAGTGTAGTCACCAAGTATCGGATCATTCTCGGTCGCAACATGACAGTACTCCTTACCTACATGATACCATTCGATGCACCCTGAGCGCTAAATTTGCGAAAGGCGGCTGGAAAAACAGCTACGGGCAGGACCGAAAAACCGCGCGCGGGCTACCACCCGTCGATGTGGTTCTGACCAATCTGACGCGCGATCTCATTTTGGAAAGTGACAAAACGCTTGCCGATGAGTTGTGTGAGATTCTTCATCACCTTGTAGCCGATGGTGTGATTGCGCTCGCATAAATCCGTGAGTTCGGAGGCTTTGATCTTGAGTACTTTGCAGCTGTCTCCGGTACAGTACGCGGTGAGAGTGTATGAAGCACCGGGGAGTATTCCCGACCAGCCAAAGGTGCTTCCCGATTCGAGCCCGGCGATCTTGTTTTCCTTGGTCTTTTGTGCGCCAGGGAGATCGAACACCAGGGAAACACCGCCGTCGGCAACTGTGTAGAGGAAATCTGCCGGGTCATGATCCTTGAAGATTTGGGTTTTCCCGTCGAAGGCGACCTCCTCGCAACAGCTCTGGAGTTCCCCGAGCTCTGTGTCGTCAAGTCCATTGAACATCTCGACGGAGCGCAAGAAAACTATTGGGATCATTTTGAGACCTCCTTAATGTCTGGTTAGCCAGTAGGCGAGTTTAATGTCACGTCGGGCGAAGAGCAACTCAGAACTTTCTCTTTGGTTGATAATTCCAATTTCTCCTGCAGTGTTTCCCGCCGCAATGTCTTTTGGAGTTGATCAGGAAACGGCTCGCAGACGACACGCTATTCGTTTTGCTCCGTCGAACGGGCGTGTAAACCGGACGAGCTTTTCCATTTTCACCGTATCGGGGAGGATTCCTTCGGGAAAGTCCACGGCCAGCAAGTAGATGGCTCCGCCCGGACGCACAAGACGCGGCGCACGGGCAATCCACTCATCCGCAGGCCACACCGCCTGCGCCACTGCGGCGTCCCACGCACCTTCGACCAGCTCTTCGTCTCTTGCCTGGATGACATCGGCGTCAAGCCCCATGCGATGGACAACGTGTCTCAAGAATGCCGATCTGCGCGCCCGAGGTTCGACCAGAGTGACCTTCAGAGGTTCACAGAGAATGGCGGCCGGTACGCCGGGAAGCCCGCCGCCGGAGCCCACGTCCACCAGGGATCCGGAGCCCTCGATCACCGGGATCACAGTGAGCGCGTCGAACAACGGGCCCTGGAAAAACTCCGCGAGAGTTGTAGCGCCGGTGAGGTTGACCCTCCTGCTCCAGCGAACGAGTTCGGCGCCGTAATTTGTGAGACGATTCCGTTCCTTTTCGCCTGCCTGGATCGCGAGAGCGTCCAGGGTTTGCGACAGAATCTCCGATGCGTCGTGATTGTCCGATGACTGACCCATGGGGGCGAGCCTACCACGAGCCGAATGGCCGTGCTGCATGGGTGAATTATTTTCCTGACGGTATGACGCCAACGCAGTACTATCAGCCGATGAAAGATGACATCGTTCAATGAATCAATGGCTGGCCATTGCCGTCGGCGGCGCTGTGGGCGCGGTCGGTCGATTCTGGATATCCAGCTGGGTTAACGCCAGTTTCGGCAAGAGCTTCCCCTGCGGCACCCTGGTGGTAAACGTGCTGGGCTCCCTGGTCATGGGAATGCTGTTTGTCCTGCTGGAGGAAAGAGTCACAACCGATCCGATATGGCGCTCGTTTCTCATGATCGGTTTGCTCGGCGCCTTCACGACGTTCTCTACTTTTTCCATTGAGACATTGCAGTTGCTGGAATCGGGTGCGTTGTTGCGCGCTGGTCTGAATATGCTTGTCAGCGTTGTCAGCTGCGTTCTGGCCGCATGGGCTGGAACGCTCGTCGCGCGACTTTTTGCATAGTTCAAAACAAGAGAATGGAGTGCGCCCCGTGACTGCAATAAAAACTGAACTCAACGTTCTGTTCGTTGCAACGTTCGTCTGGGCCGCCTTTTCCGGTTGCGCCCCCAGCCTGGAACAGACGGAGATCAACACCGCCCGCGCGACCGAGGCGATCCGGGACGGTCATTTCGAGGACGCAGAGTCTCTCGCGATGGAAGTGCTCGATGACGATCCGGGCAACCCCTTCGCCGGTATCATCGCCGCGATCTCCCTGTACAAACGGACCATGCACTACCTGTTCGTGGACGGACAGACGGTCATCATCGGCGCCATCGCGACGGGCAACTTGAACCAGCGATATCTGAAGGAATCCCTCGACCGGGTTGCCGACGACCTGTCCAGGGTGGATGAACTCCTCGACGCCGCAGCGGGTGAGCCCCGTGTTTCCCTGGAGATCTGCCTCGCCTGCTGGGAAGTGGACTGGAACCAGAACGGGACCGTCGACGAGTTCGACGAGCACCTGATGGAGGTAGAACAGGACGCGTACGAGCGGGAGTACAGGCGGGGTGATCCTCGACGCAGGCCGACATTCCGGTTCGATCATGGGGATGTTCTGTGGGCGAACGCCTTCATCTCGTTCCAGCGTGCGGCGGTTGATCTGATCCGGGCCTTCGACTGGTCGGAGCTGGGCAATATGTTCCGTGGGGGTATCTTCTCATCTGGCGGGGAGGCCCCGAAACGAATGCGATTCGAGCTGATATCGCCAGAGCTGGTAGACGCTGCCAGACAACGAATTCTGGAAGGTCTGGATCTATCGGACGCCGCGCGGGAGGCGTACCTGAAGGAGACCGACGACGACCGGGAGTGGCTCCCCAACCCTCGTCAGAAGGACCATCCCCTGCCGTTGCCGGTGGACGCGGCGCTCTACGATACCTGGGAAAGAGTGGTGGACGATGTACGGCGCATCGTGCGCGGCGAGGAAGGGCTCAGCATGACCGAGCTGGCCCAGCTGGGAGACCACCAGTGGAAGAGTCCGCCCCGTGGATACCTGGACATCGGAAAAATGCTGTCAGAGCCCAGAGACATAGTCCTGGAAATCGAAACCCTCGATGACCTCGACGACTTTTCCGGCAGGGAGAGCCGCCGCAAGGTGGAGCGAGCCCTCGAGGAAATCCTCGGCGACTACTATGTGCGTCGCATGGCCCGCTCCCCTATTCTGCGACGCGCAAAACGAATGAAAAAAGAAGTAGAGTCGGGCAGGGAGTCGATAGATCGCAAGCTCAGGTATCTCATCTGGATAAACTGATACGAGGTTGATATGCGGAGGTTCAAGTGGACACGAAAGCCCTTCTGAAGCGTTTGTACGGTCACGATGTGACTGATTTCGAGATAATCTCGTTGACGGGGGACGCGTCGAACCGGAGATATCATCGAGTGATACCGGGACCGGAAATGAACCCGGCGCGGCTGATGATAATGGAGCTGCCCGACGATGCTCTCGAGAGTGACGAGGTGACGGCGGGAGATACACCCGCCGAGTTGCCGTTCCTCAACGTCCAGCGATACATGGCGAACGCCGACCTGCCCGTGCCCGAGATCTACCTGGACGCGGTGAGCGACGGCGCGGTCCTCCTGGAGGATCTGGGTGACGAGACATTCGTCGCGAAGATCGATGGGGTTTCCACGGAGGTAATGGAGGCCTGGTACGGAGCCGCGGTGGATCTGATGGTTCGCATGCACGATCGGATGTGGCCGGCGCCGGAGGGTTGCCTGGCGGCGACCCGGGAGTTCGACTACGATCTGCTGCGATGGGAGCTGGATCATTACAGGGAGTGGGGAGCGGAGGCGCACAACGGACGAGCCCTCGATCCAGACCTGCGCTCGAGCCTCGACTTGGTGTTCGATGACCTGGCAAATGAGATCGCCGCGTTACCCCGGGGGTTTGTACACCGCGACTACCAGTCGAGAAACCTGATGGTAAATGGAGACGAACCCATCCCGCAGAACATCACCATCATCGATTTCCAGGATGCCCTCATTGGACCCCGCGTCTACGACCTGGTGGCGTTGCTGAATGATTCCTATGTCGATGTCCCCGGGGAAATGCAGACACGGATAATCTCCCGGTACGCGGTTGCGCGCGGCATCGATCCCGAAGAGCTCGCGCAGGAGTTCGACCTGGTGACCATTCAGCGCAAGCTCAAGGACGGCGGACGGTTCGTCTTCATCGACCGGGTGAAGGGCAACCCCAACTTTTTGCCATTCGTCGAAAAGTCGTTTGGCCGCGTCCGGTCGGCGCTCGAAC
>JAUVAN010000451.1 GCA_030591725.1 Deltaproteobacteria bacterium | reverse complement strand
TATCGGTGTCGAGCCTCCTCCCTTCGGACATCGACGCCCATTCCGGGTACATCGCACAACTGGAGCGAATCCTGTGGGATCCCAAACTCGACAAGGCCGCGGAAAAAGGCGGCCACCGGGCGGACAAGCTGATCGAAGCGAGGCGGATGGTCAGAATCGTACCCTGGGAAGCAGAGGATCTGCCGGATACGGTTCTCAGGCGTTTCACGACCCTGGCGGGTGACAAGTACATCACCTATGTCTGGCCGTCCGAGCGCAACGACGCCGACTACCAGGCCGCCGCGTGGGAGGAGGAATTGAACGAACTCTCCTCGAATCTGAAGGACGCGGGGGTGAAGCACAATATGGCGGACGAGACCCTCATCGTGGCATGGATCTACCGTCTTGTTCGGGCAGACGGACCGCCCGTGCTCGCCGTGGCTGCCGCGCTGGTCTTCCTCATTCTATTGATCGATTTCCGAAGCTTCAAACGCGCCCTCCTTGTCGCATTCCCCCTCTCGATGGGAATGATGATATTCATCGGGGCGCTCTATTCCATGGGCATGGAGTTGAACATGTTCAACATGGTGGTGATACCCAGCATCGTCGGCATTGGGATAGACAACGCAGTTCACATCTATCATCGCTACCTGAACGAAGGCCCCGGCTCGGTGGCCCTCGTCGTTCGAACTACGGGAGCGGCCACATTCCTGGCCTCGTTGACCACTGCGGTGGGCTTCGGGTCGAGCATGATCTCCCACAACGTCGGTTTGCAAACCCTCGGTTCCACTGCGGTCGTGGGGATCACCGCCACCTTCATCGCTGCGGTTGTGTTTTTCCCTGCTTTTCTGTCTCTGGTGGAGCGGCCTACTCGATAACGTAGTCCTCGCAGAACTCCTCGGCGACAAAATCGTTGATCGCATCCGCCAGGGAGAGCGAAACGCCTACCAGATCGATGTCAAAGACACTGCCGGAAGTGGCGTTTGGGATGGGAGACTGGCCGCCATAGTCCGTAAAAAAACCGGGATCCACGTTGATATTGCCCGTCATCCCGCCGAGATGAGCCGCAAAACTCGCGACACGGATCGTTCCGGCCTGAAGGGTGGAGATGGTTCCCACGTAGTCGTTTTGAACCTGGATTCCGCTCGAGAAAGAGGACGGCGCTTCGAGGAATGTATCGTCGGTGGCGTGGATTATCACACGCAAGGTGGTCTCCGGGTCCCGCCACTGGTACTGGTCGGCCGCCGCTACCAGCGCATCGAGGGTATTCTCGGGCCAGTCCGTGTTCGAGGCGGTGGACTGGGTCTGCTGATTGCTGGAGGTGAAGGTATACCAGCTGTTGAAGTCAGCCTGGAGCTCCGCCGCGGATGCATAGGGAGTGGAGCCGTCGTTCGCTACCAGATAGTCGTCCACGAACACCACCAGCCCGAAAAAGACGTCGTTTTCCTCGGGTGTGAGGTCGTTCGCCGCGGTCCATACCTCGGCGATATCCGCCTCGAGTTCGCTGAGCATCATGCTCATGGATGTAGAAACATCGAGCACAAAGACAATGTCGATGCCCTCGTAGCAATCTTCTGTATCCGTGTCCCCGTCCGTGTCCGAGTCGGAGTCCCCGTCCGTGTCTCCGTCGCTATCCCCGTCAGTATCTCCGTCGCTATCCCCGTCCCCGTCGCTATCCGCTTCCCCGAAACGATCATCTGCGTCATCTCCGCATCCCGAATTGACGAGACCCACCAATACCGAGATGACCAACAAGGAAAGTACTGGGCAAAGCAATGATTTCATCGTTCTCTCCTTTTCATCGTTACAACATTAGGATAACCAATTCGGTAACTGTGTTGTGAAATATAATGAAGAGCTTCATAAAATCATACCTCCTGCGAGGTGACGCCACGATGAACCTTGTGCGTTGGTGCCCGTGTCTTCTGATCTTCCTGGTCCTCGTACCCTGTTGTCATTGCGCTGGTTCGATGGATCTTGCCCATTCTTACCGGCTCGGCCCCGAGGATGCCCCGGTGGAGGTCGTCGTCTTCTCCGACTTCCAGTGCTCCTTTTGCAAGCGGGCTGCGGCGGAGATGAGACGCATCAACACCAGGCGCCCGGGGCGCGTGAAATTCTATTTCAAACACTACCCACTGTCCTACCATCCCCAGGCCATCAACGCCGCGCGGGCATCGCAGGCCGCCGGGGCCCAGGGCAAGTTCTGGGAGATGCACGACATTCTCTACGCCCACGCGACCGAGTTGAACGACGAGATTTACTCTGAACTAGCAGCGAAGATTGGTCTCGATGTGAAACGCTTCAACGCTGACATGACATCGCAACGGACTGCGGACGAAGTATCGGCCGACCGCGCGCGAGGGGAAGCCCTTGGTATCGACGGAACCCCATACTTCTTCATCGACAGGATGCCTTTTCACGGATCTTATCTCGATCTGGAGCAGGCGATCATTCGGTCGCGACGATGAGGCGAGCAACGACTGGTGGCCTTGGTAATAATATATCGAATAGTGTAATGATGGCATCAACATAGGAGGTATTGAGATGTTCAGAACAACTTGGCTGGCAGTGTTACTCGCCCTGTTCTTCTCTTTTGGAGGAACAATCAGTTGCGGCGACGATGATGATTCTTCTTCCGATGTCGATTCGGACAGCGACTCCGACTCAGACACCGATTCGGACACCGATAGTGACAGCGACGGTAACGGACAG
>JAUVAN010000356.1 GCA_030591725.1 Deltaproteobacteria bacterium | reverse complement strand
CACCATGAAGAACACTGTGTTTCTGCTCATGTCGGCAACCCTCGGCGACATGGAGGATGTGGAGCGTCAACTCGGTCTATACTCGGATCGGGACGTGGCCCATGTGCGCGGGACCGAGCGCCCGGTTCCCCTGGAGTTCGAGTACAGGGAGACGGTTTTACACGAAACTATAGAGAACCTGTTGGAGTCCGGAGACGCGCCGATCTACCTGGTCAACTTCACCCAGCGGGACTGTGCGCAGCAGGCTCAAAACCTGATGAGTATCAACATGTGCTCAAAGGAGGAAAAGAAGACCATCGGGGCGGAGCTTGCGAGCGTCAAGTTCGATACACCCTACGGCAAGGAGTTTCAGAGGTTTGTGCGTCACGGGATCGGTGTTCACCACGCGGGGTTGCTGCCCAGGTACCGGCGTGTTGTGGAGCGACTTTCCCAGGCAGGCCTCATCAAGGTGATCAGCGGCACCGATACCCTGGGTGTGGGTGTCAATATTCCTATTCGCACGGTCTTGTTGAGCAGGCTTTACAAGTTCGATGGTGAGAAGGTCGGGATCATCAAGGCCAGGGAGTTTCATCAGATCTCCGGGAGGGCAGGGCGAAAGGGATTTGACGATCTCGGGCGCGTGGTAGTCCAGGCGCCGGACTGGGTGATCGAGAACAAGAAGATCGAGGCGAAGGCAGTCAAGAGTCCGCATCTCAAGAAGAAGCTCGTCAAAAAGAAACCTCCGCCCCGCAGCGTTCCCTGGGACAAGAAGACCTTCGAGCGTCTCCTGGCCGCAGTGCCCGAGGCCCTGACGCCGCGTTTCGACGTTACCCACGGAATGATGATCAATCTGTTGAGGAGCGAACCGGACCGCGCGGGTGGAGGCTACGCCAGGCTCGTGGATCTCATAGGGAGATCTCATGGGTCGGACCAGGTACGACTACGGCGGCTCAAGCATGCGGCCAGCCTGTTTCGTTCGCTCAAAGCAGCGGGGATAGTCTCCATCGAGCCCAATCCGGACGGTCGCGGCGCGAGGGTGATCGTCAGCGATAAATTGCAGAAGGACTTCTCTCTCAATCACACCCTGTCTCTGTACCTGGTGGCGACAATCGATCTGCTCGAGGGAGAGCCCGAGGTTCGCGCCCTCGACACGCTCACCCTGGTGGAGGCGATCCTGGAGGATCCGAGGGCGGTGTTGTTTCGCCAGGTCGACAAGCTCAAGGGCGAACTCATCGGAAGGCTCAAGGCGCAGGGCGTTGAGTACGAAGAACGCATGGAGCAGCTGGAGAAAGTTGAGCATCCCAGGCCCAACGCCGAATTCATCGAGGAGACATTCATCGCCTTTGCAGGGGGGCACCCCTGGATGGGCGACGAGGACATACGGCCCAAGTCGGTGGCGCGGGAGATGTTCGAGAATTGTTACGAGTTCAATTACTACATCAATCTCTATGGACTGGCTCGCAGCGAGGGTGTGCTGCTCAGATACCTGACGCAGGTGTACAAGGCGGCGGTTCAGACCGTGCCGGAATCCTTCTGGACAGAGGAGTTCGAGGACATTCTGGCCTATCTACATGGGTTGGTGCGGCGCATTGATTCCAGTCTCATCGAGGAGTGGGCCTTGCTAATGGATGGCCCCGTCGAAGTGCCCGGCGATGGATCGCAGCCCGCAGAACGGATGTCGTCGGTGGCCGACGACCCGAGGGCCTTTGCGGCAAGGGTTCGAAACGAACTCCACGTTTTGCTCGGCGCCCTGTCGAGGAAGGACTGGGAAGGCGCGACCGTGCTGGTGCGTCGAGGTGAAGATTCCGCATGGGAGGCGGTGGACTTCGAGGAGGCCCTGGCTCCGTACTTCGAGGCGCACGCCGAGATCGATCTCACCCCGCGGGCTCGGCAGACCCGCAATACCGTGATTCGCAAGGACGGCAATCGCCGGTGGGTGGTTCACCAGAAGATCATCGACCCGGAGGGCGAAGAGGATTGGGGCCTCGAGTGTGAAATAGATCTCACCGAACCTTACGACGAAACCGGTCCGCTCATCGATCTCAAGAAGATAGGGATCTAGATAGCTGATCCTGTATTCGCTACACTTCGCCTCCAAGAAATCTATCGACCGACCTTGTACCGCGCCGTGAACGACGCGGCAACGATGCGGTTGCACCGCAAGGCCTTGCGGCCTCGCGACCGAAGCAGCCCGAAGGGCTTACCGATGGACATGGAAGCCCGATTCAGATCGGCAGGTATCGTTGCCGCGGTGTTTACACCGCGGACGGAGGCGGACAGAATGTGTAGTGGATGGATGATGCGCTATTCAGGCCGATTGCGGTTTCAGGGCGGATTCGTTTTCTTTGACAAAGATAATTTCACCGGCGCTCCAGTTGACCGCCACCAATCCGCCGTTGCCGACGAAGCGGTCCTGTCCCATGTTCTGGGTGAGGATCCGGATCACGCCTCCGTGGGTGAAGATCAGATGCTTTCCCGCAGGAAGGGTGGAGATGAAATCGAGCAGACGCGTTCGAAACCCCTCTATATTTTCGCCGCCTGGCGCCGCGAAGTCGATGAACTCCAGGAGAGTTTTCTTGTAGTGCGGGTCGATCTCCTCGAAGAGACAATTCTCGAGGTCGCCGAAGTGCATCTCCCGCAGTCGTTGATCGATCTTGGGTTCGCCCGAAGCAATTCGCGCGGTGGTGGTTGCCCTCGTGAGGTCTGAAGACCACACCGAGTCGAAGGTCTCGCTTTCCAGCAAGGCACCGACGGCGCGCGCCTGTTCCTCGCCTCTTTCGTTCAGCGACACGTCGGTCCAGCCGGATATTCTGCGGGTGGCGTTGGCTGTGGTTTCTCCGTGGCGCACGAGCCAGAGTTCAACGGGAAGAGTCATGGCAACGTTGTGGTGGACCGATGCGAGAATGTCAATCCCGGCAGGGTTGCTTGTACCCCGGCTTGTGAGTAATCATAATTGATGAATTCAGGGTAATGGAGGTGATCCATGTTTGGATGGTCATGGCTGTCGGCAGTTTTGTTAGCTGCGCTCGTGATGCTGATGGGTGTTGTGGGTGGCTGTAGTGATAATGATGTCGGCACAGAAGGCTCCGGCGGCGACTCCGATAGTGACTCCGACGGGGACACCGATTCGGATACAGACTCCGATGGTGACTCCGATTCCGATAGCGACGCCGGTCAGGACGGCGGGGACGACATCGGGACGCTCTTCGGAACGGTTGATATTACCTACTACTGGATCGCGTTCGAGGGAGACTACTCGGGGACGGCAGACACGATTCTGGAAACCTGTGCCTACGAGTATCTGGCGACAGTTCCCTACGATTTTGCCGTCGCCCTGCGCCTGGAGGGGACGGGGAAGCTGATTGACGGCAGGCTACTCAATGTGGATTGCAGCTGCGACGGTGGGTTCTCCTGCTTCGTGGAGCTTGGCGCAGGCTTTCCCTGGGGCATGGGGAGCGCGAGCAACCCCCTTGAGCCCTATGTCTCCATCGCCGTGGACCACGCGTACATCTCCCACGGGACGATTCTGTACTCCCCGGATCTGGACGGCGTTGCTTTGCCCGAATCGGGTTTCCACGACGGGTGCCTGCGTGCCGATGACGTGGGCGGGGGAATCAGCGGAATGCATATCGACTGGTTTGTGGGAGTTCGCGACAACTACTACGTCCTGGATCCGCTGGTTCCCGAACAGATCGCCCTTCACGAAGGGGCGGGGGTCTGTGCGTACCTGCAATAGGCAATAGGAGATCACTTTCTTGTTCACCGAGAAACAACACTCCGAGGCGAGAGCGCGGATGGTCGAGCACCAGATACGCTCCAGGGATGTGCGTGACGATGGTGTGTTGAAGGCCATGGAGACAGTGCCGCGTCACGAGTTCGCGCCGACGGGAGCGCCTGGTTCCGCGTACGGAGATCACCCTCTGTCTATAGGTCACGGCCAGACCATCAGCCAGCCGTACATCGTGGCGTATATGACCGAGGCGCTCGGGGTGGGGAAGGGCAGACGTGTGCTCGAAATTGGTACCGGCTGCGGATACCAGACGGCAATACTGGCCCACATGGGCGTGGAGGTTTTTTCCATCGAGATAGTCGAGCCGTTGCTGGCGGGCGCCTGCGCGACACTGGACCGCCTCGGATACCGGGTCACCACGAGGCTCGGAGACGGTCATCAGGGCTGGCCGGAGAAGGCCCCCTTCGACGGAATCCTCGTTACTGCTGCGCCCACGCGGATCCCCGAGGCGTTT
>JAUVAN010000153.1 GCA_030591725.1 Deltaproteobacteria bacterium | reverse complement strand
TTCACGTATCCCTGAAATGGAATTGAAACGGCAAACCTTATGCCCGAGCGCACGGATCTGATCTCGATCCTGCGCCGAGCGCGATTTCCTCGCTCATCAATCTCAATAATCTCAAATGTGTCTGGAACACTTGGGATTGGTCTGATAGACAAAAACCACAAAGGGAGGTTCCCATGGCCCACACGAACCAGTCCATCGATCAGCGCTCTATCAACACCATTCGCTTTCTATCCATCGACGCAATCCAGAAGGCCAACTCGGGTCACCCGGGCCTGCCCATGGGGGCCGCACCCATGGCCTACGTCCTGTGGAACAGACATCTTCGCTTCAACCCCAAGAACCCGAAATGGTTCAACAGGGATCGTTTCGTGCTCTCGGCCGGGCATGGGAGCATGCTCCTTTACTCGCTCCTGCACCTGACCGGCTACGACAGCATTTCCATCGAAGATATCAAGCAGTTCAGGCAGTGGGGTGGGAGAACTCCCGGCCACCCGGAAAATAAAAAGACCCCGGGAGTGGAGGTTACTACAGGACCCCTCGGCCAGGGAGTGGCAAATGCGGTGGGGATGGCCATGGCGGAAGCTCATCTCGCTGCCCGTTTCAACAAGAGCGATTGCAAGATTGTCGATCACTATACTTACACGCTCATGGGCGACGGTTGCATGATGGAGGGTATTTCAAGCGAAGCGTGTTCACTGGCGGGCCATCTGGGCCTCGGAAAGCTCATCGCCCTGTACGACGATAACCGCATCACCATAGACGGAGATACGGATCTAACTTTCACAGAAGACGTCGGCAAGAGATTCGAGGCATACGGTTGGCAGGTGCTGACCGTCGATGACGGGGACTCGGATCTCGACGCCATCAGCACAGCACTCGACGATGCACGGACACAGACCGACAAGCCTACGCTGATAGAAGTTCGGACCACCATCGGCTTCGGATCTCCGGCAAAGGCGGGCACCTCGGACTGCCACGGCGCGCCACTTGGCCCCGAAGAGGTGGCGGCCACTCGCAAGATGTTGGGTTGGAATCACGATCCGTTTGTTGTACCGGACGACGTAGCCGCTCACATGGGTACCTCGATCGAACGAGGCGCCCGGCTCGAGCCCGAGTGGGACGACGTATTTGCAAAATATAAAACGAAATACCCGACAGACGCGACGGCATTCGAGAATCTTATCAGCGGCGATCTCCCCGAGGACTGGGCCAACGATCTCCCGTCCTACGGACCCAACGACAAGAAGAACGCCACCCGCGGGCACTCGGGCAAATGTATCAACGCCCTGGCGGACTCAATAAGCGGACTGATTGGCGGCTCCGCAGATCTCGCCCCTTCAAACAAGACGATAATCTCGGGCTCCGGCAACTTCGCAAGAGGCGCGTACCACAATCGCAACCTGCGGTTCGGTGTGCGTGAGCATGCAATGGGCGCCATCTGCAACGGCCTGGCGCTCCACGGTTCCGGCCTCGTGCCATACTGCGCCACCTTCCTGGTCTTTGCGGACTATATGCGAAACGCTATCCGAATGTCGGCCCTGTGTGGTGCCAGAGTCATTTACATAATGACCCACGACTCCATCGCCGTGGGCGAGGACGGGCCCACGCATCAGCCAGTCGAACAGGTGGCCTCCTTGAGAACGATCCCTGATCTCGTCGTCATTCGTCCAGCCGACGGTAACGAAACCTCCGGAGCATATATGGCCGCAGTGTCTGACAGGAATCGCCCCACCCTGCTGGCCCTGTCCCGCCAGAGTGTGCCGAACCTTGACGGTTCTTCCGCCGAGGCCGTCTCCAGAGGCGCGTACATCATCGCAAACTGCAAGGGACAACCGGATCTGATCCTCATGGGCACCGGCGCCGAGCTCTCACTGTGCGTCGAGGCCGGCAAAGTGCTAGACGGCGAAGGCATCCCGACCCGCGTGGTCTCAATACCAAGCTGGGAGCTCTTCGACGAGCAGGATGAGGTCTACAGGGAATCGATCCTCCCCGCCGCGGTAACCAGACGCCTCGCGGTGGAGGCGGGTGTGAGCTTCGGCTGGCTTAGATACACCGGATCGCACGGCTCCGTGATCGGTGTTGACAGGTTCGGCTCAAGCGCCCCGGGAAATACCTGCCTCGAGAAGTTCGGATTCACCACGGACAACGTGCTCAAAGAGGCCAAGAAACTGCTTTCGCGTTAAAGCTGGCTTCTATCATCTTCCCCTTCCCCTACCTCAGGGGAAGGCCGGGATGGGGTCTAACGTTTTACCCCTCTCATCTTCTGGAACCCGCTGGTTGCTCGATCGAGAAGCACACCGTCTGGACCTCGCGTGATGAACAGCGCCCTGAGCCCCTCTTTTTGCGCCATCTCAAATCCCTCTTTCGGACCGAGCACCATGAGCGCGGTCGCCAACCCGTCCGCGACCATGCACTTCTCGTGCACGACAGTCACTGATGCCAGACCATGATCGATGGGGCACCCGGTTCTTGGATCAATGGTGTGGGACATTCTCTTTCCGTCGATCTCGTAAAACGCGCGATAGTCGCCGGAGGTGGCCATGGACACGTCGGTCAACTCTACTACCTCGAAGATCTCCCGCTTCTCCTCCACGGGACCTTCGATTCCCACGCGCCATGGCACTCCTTTTCGGTTCACGCCCCGACAACGGACCTCACCGCCGATCTCCACCATATAGTTCTTGTGCTTGTAGACCTGCAGGGCGATCGCCACGCTGTCCACTGCGGCCCCCTTTGCAATGGAAGAGAGATCGATCTCCAGATCCGGTCGCAGCTTCCTGATCTTCCCGCCCTTCAGATCCAGTACGATCTTGTCCCATCCGATCCTCTCACGAACTTTGGCAATCTCTTCGTCGGTGGGCATCCTGGCCAGCGGTCTCCGCTCGGTGAAGCCCCAGAATCGAACAAGGGGGCCGACCGTGACGTCATACGCTCCGCCGGTTCTCTCGCTCAGTTTCAGCGCGGCGTCGATCACCTCGAGCGCCGAACTGGACATGGGAAAAGGATCAGTGGAGCGTGTCTTGTTGAAGCGATAGAGTTCCGAATCTTCGTTAAAACTGGACATGGTCATGTTGACCACATCCAGCTCCCCGGCCACAGCCCGTTTCATGGCGTCCCGAGCGCCGGGTCGCTGGAGCTTATCGATGATCTTGATGCTGTAGGTCGTTGCCATCGTCTCACCTGTGAAGTGGTGAAACCGGGGCTTGTCATCTCCGGCACGAACGACTATCCAGCCGACGATCAGCGCACAACTCAGCACCACACCGAGAACGAACCTCACGGAAGGGCGACGAGGCACTAAAATTTTGCCTGGGCAAGGAAGGAGAAACCGAGCCGGTTCGTGACATGCTTTTGCTCGAACTCGCGCACGAGCCCTGTCTCCTCTTCCATTCGCTTGTACTTGGTCTTGTTGTTGTCCAGAGTATATCTCAGCTCGCCGACGACGGCAAAGAAGGGCGCCACATCCCACTTGAGCGTGGCCTTGGCTGCAAGGATGTCGTAGGCGTTCTCCCCAACGGGCATGGTCTCCCGGTCGTTCTTGTCACGCACAACCACGTTGACCGTACCGCTAGCGGTATCCACGGAGAACATGGCGGGCTGCTTGTACGCAAAGACAATCCCCGGGGTAAGACGCGGGATCTTGAAGTAGTAGTCGGCGCCCAACGCGATGAACCACTCGGGAACAACCTCGGCGTCCGTGGGTGTGGTCACGTAAGGGATGAATCCCGGAACGTTGAAGAGAACATAGCTCAGGTCGCGGTAAATGAAATCCGCGTGGAACCTGGCGTTTCCCCAGAGTAACCTTCCGTTCACCCCGGCTGCTTTGGCCGGATCCATCTTCGAGTCGTCCATGTCCTCGAAAAGCAGGAGCGTCTGGGCCACCGTGGTGAACTCACCGGACAGGGACCATGATATCCCCCCGTCGTACTCCTGGGTATCGGTGATGATGGTGCTGGCCTCCGGGGTGTTCTTGTACAACCTGAAATCCACGGATTCCTTGACCGGTATACCCTGGTAAAACACCGCCCTTGTGGAACCACCGAAGGCGTCGATGGATTGTCCGTCCAGTTCCGATCCCCGATCGAACGACCCCCTCTGAAAATATCCCCCGTTCATCTCCCAGTTGAGGAACCGAGTAATGCCCACACCAAAACCGGCGAGCACGCCGTAGTAGGTCTGCCGCTCGCTGATATCCCCGTTGTAGAGATTGGCCGTCTTGAAACCCGCGAAAACGTATCCCTGATGATCCTCGTTTACATTGAAATCGTACTTGAGTCGCGCCCCGGGAACCTGCCCCGAGTTGTTGGGAAAAATCTTCTCGCCGCCCCAGGTGATGTCGTAAGTGTATCCCAGCAAGAATCGCTGGGAGTCCATGGGGAACATTGTCAACGAGATGTTATCGCCCTCGAAATCGTCCCTCTTTGTGTAGAAGTTCAACTTGAGGTAGCTGCCGTTGTCCCCGATCCTCACCTCGTTCTGCCACTGATCGTCGACCCAGCTTTGCAACTCCAGAACCAGCGCCGCCTCCGCATCCAGACGATGAAAATACGACGGCATTCGCTTGTACAGAACCAGCTCGGTCTCCGTCTCGTACCCGGTCTTCTCGGTCTGCAGGTTCTCGTAGAACTCGTTGTCAGGGGCGTCCGCGCCGGCCCCCGGGGAGCTGTCCTTCGGCCCTGCGAGAACGTTGTTATCGGAAAAGACAAAGGTCACGCGTGTGTCCATGAAGTCACCGCCGAACCACCTCTCCGCCTCGCTCGGTTTCTCCGCCGATTTTTCTTTCTCCTGTGAAACCTCCGCGGAGGACTCGACAGCCAGATCATCCGTGGAGGACTCGACAACCGGCTCCGCCGGGACTTCCGGGCCCTCCGGCTCGGGCTCGGGTTCAGTCACTATGGACGGGGCCTCCTCCTCGGTACCAGCATCACCATCCCAGGTTTCTTCTTCGGGCGGTTGATCCTGAGCAGTGGCCGCAGAGGTCCACAGGAGCGTGAGCGCGAATAAGATCGTGAGTGTTCTGTTCATGTTCTAGTCTACCAAGTCCGCAAGGGTGCGCGGCAGCAGCTTGAAATCATAGTCGTAGTGGAGCGGTCCGGTGATCGATGTGTAGTTGTGACCCAGTATTGGATCGGGCCCGGTTCCGGAAGTGAAGAACTCGTCGTCCACCATCAATCCGTTCACCGAGTCGTCCAGCAGGAACTGTCCGAAGCCGTCCACAGTCGTTGCCGTGGTCACACTCTGTACCTGTATGAGCACGCCCTCGTAGTTCTCGGCGAGCGATGAAGTTGTCTGTGCAACATCCGCCGCGGCAACAACCTCCGGCGCCGGGACACTAGCGGTCCCCGTAACGTTCACCGCAGATCCGCCCTCGATCTGGAACTGGGAGCAGTCGTAGAACTCGTCGTAGCTCCCGGTCAGGGTGACCACGTCTCCCACGGAGATCGTCACCTCGTCGGTGGTCGGATTCCAGATGTGAACATAGATCCCCGAGTACTCACCACCCGCCGACTCCTGCACGAAGAAACCCTCGTCGTTCCAGGTGAGCGGACTCGTGACAATCACGTCCTTCAGGTCGAAGTCCACGCTGGAAGGAACGCTTCCCTGCTGGATGTCGTAGATGTCCCAGTCCGCATCACCCCCTGAGTAGTTGTCATAGTCATCTATGTCCCTCGGCCCCAGCTTGAATTCTTCAACATCGTCAAAGCTCGTAAACAGCAGAATTCCCACGATGGCGTCGAAGGTGCCGTCGTCCACTGCGATGATGTTGGAACCCGAGGGTCCTCCGCCGGACGCGAAGAAGTAGTCATCCACCGGAAGCCCGCCGGTTATCTCGAACTGACCATAGCCCACGTCGCTGTTGGTGATGGTCACGTCTTCCACTTCTATGAGTACGCTCTCGTACGCTTCGGCCAGGCTGCCGCCCGCTTTCACATCGGACGGATTTACAACCTCGGGGGCCGGCGGATCTGCCGTGCCGGTGATCTCGATGTCGTTCAGGGATGCGAGGGTGATCTCGGAGAGACCGTAGTACTCGGTATAGGCTCCGGCCACGTTAACTACATCGCCGACGGCCACATCTGTTTCGACAGCGACATCGGAATACATAAAAACGACGATTCCCGAGTATTCGCCACCGGCGGGCTCCTCCACGAAGAAGTAACCACCACCATCGGTCTTGGTGTAGGTGGGCGACGTGACGATGACGTTGTTGAACGACACCACCGATCCCTCCGAAATGTTGCCCTGCTGCACGTCGTAGATGGAATCACCGTCCGAATCAGTGTCGGAATCGGTATCCCCGTCCGTATCTCCATCCGTGTCGGTGTCACCATCCGATCCTCCGTTGTTGGCGGCTCCGCACGCGCAAAACAAACCCGTGCCCAATACCGTCATGATGACAAACGCCAATAAAATAAAAACAACTCTCTTTTCCATTTCAGTTCCTCTCAAAAGTCGATGTCTTGCGGTCCCCTCGTGTAGATTATCCAGTTCGGCGTGGCCGACGCATGGTAGCGCAGGTTGCCGGTTATCCTCGGTAGTATCTCCCCGACAATGTCAGCCGGATCGAGATCGATGATGGTGTACGCGCTCACAATGTTCACCATGCCGTGACCGGCGGCGCAACCGCTTCCCCCGGGCGCCAGGGAAACCGCCCACTGTCCGTACGTGGCGAACCCCTCACCCATGGGACACACTGTTACGTCGTGGATCTCTACAAGGGCGCTCTCGTATTTCTCCATATCGTCGTCCAGATCCACCATGACGTCCGACAATAATACCGGGTCCGGCATCGGAACGGTCCCCTCCAGCTTCCAGGACGGAAACCCCAACTCCGTAAACCCGTAGAACTCGTCCACCGTCCCGTTGAGTTGCACCAGGCGATCTCCCATTTCGACTTCCGGGCGCGAGTGGTTGTACACGTACATGGACGAGTACTCGTAATCATCTTCGCTAAGATCAGTCATGTAGAAGCCGTCGTTGGTGACCCCGGTCACGATGCCGGTTCGTCCCGCCAGATCCACTTCGACGAAATCCAGGCGCAACGCCGAGGTCTTGTGCTTTCCAGGCTCGACCTCCTGGATGTTCCTGATGGTAGGATTCACCGCAGTGATGACCGGTGAAAGCCCCGTGGCGTAGTTTCCGATCTGCTCGTCGCTCGCTGCGTGCTCGAACCAGACCGTGGCCGTCCCATGCACATCCTTGAGAGCCATCTCCACATCAGTGGCCACGCCGTTGTTCATCTGAAACCACTCCTGCTGGCCCTTGATGAGATTTCCCCGGGGTTTCACCCGCGCATGCACCTGGTCGTTGAACCAGGTCGCAATCTCCCCCTTGTCGTCGATGGCGCTGACGTCGAAGACCAGGGTGAAGGACTCATGTGTGAAAGGAATGGGATTTTGCACGGAGCCTATCTCTCCCGCCACAAGATCCACCTGGAATGTCAACGGGCCCGGATCGTCCGTGGAGATCTTCTTCTCGCAGCCGGCGATCGACAATCCAATCAACATTAAAAGTAGCGCTCTTTTTCTCAACTTCTTCTTCTCTCGATTTCAGTAAGCCGGTCTGATCCTTCCGTCGGAGATCGCCACACCGCGTGTACAACCCTCGATCTCGCCGTCGAAGCACTCGGGCAATTTCGGATGCTTCTTTATGTAGTCGATGACAGCGTCCCGCATGGAGATGCCGGTATCCTGTTTGGTTGTGTTCTGCTCCAGCATGTCAAAGCCGCTACCACCCCACGCGATGTAGTTGTTGGTGGCCATCTCGTAGACCATGTCCGGCTGGATGATCTGCCCGCCGATCATTATATCCTCCGCCACGCCGGTCCTGCAGTTCATCGTGAAGGTGAGGTTGGACACCTGGATCTGGGTGGCGCAACCCCTGCCCGCGCTCCGCTGGGTGGCGTAGTCCAGGAGATCCTGCACCTCGACACCGCTCAGGTACATTGTAGTGATGGTGTTCTCGAACGGGAGCACGTTGAACATGGTCTCGAGGGTGATGTCCCCCTGTAGAATATCCGTGCGCATCCCCAGGGAGTTGGTGAGGCAGAAGTCGGTTTCGACGTTCTTTCTCATCTGCATGGCCTCGCAGACAAAATTGCCGAGCATGCTGTCACCGCCGGCGCCCCCGAACCTCCTGATATCCTCCTCCGCGGTCCCGAAGACCCTCCCGAGGTTGTAAGTGCGATCGAGTTCTTCGATGTACTCCTCGAGCACATCCGCCGTCTCGGGATCCTCGGGGATGGTGTTGTCTATGGGAAAGAGTTCAAAAGCGTGGGATCGTATCCGCCCGTCCCGGATCACCAGATCGATCCGCGCCACGAACTTTGCGAATGCGTTGGGGTGGGCCAGTATCACATCCCTGCGATAGCTCTCGGGACACTCGCCGAACGCGAACATGTCGCCGGAGCCTTCGTCGGCCTCGTACTCGGCGTCCCCGTGGGTGCCCTCGAGCAGATCCGGATCCGGGTCGTGCCGGATGACCTTCGGGGGGTTGAGCGCCACGTGATGATGGCCGCCCAGGATGATGTCCAGCCCGCACACGTTCCTGGCTACCCACTCGTCCTGACCCAGTCCCAGATGGCTCAGCAGGATCACCACATCCACCTGTTCGCGAAGGACGTTCACGTGATTCTGCACCGTCTGTACCGCGTGCAGCGGGATGATACCCAGAGAGTTACTACCTTCCTCCAGGGTCGTCATTGAGCTCGTGTTGCCCATTCCGATCACGCCCACCTTGAGCCCGCGCAGTTCGAACACGGCCACCGGGTCCACGAGGTCGGCAAAATCGGCGGAGAACGGCTGGGCGGTCACGTCGAATCGGTAGTTGGCCGCCAGGATGGGAAAATCCGCCCAGGCCTTGAACTGCGTCACCACGTTGACCGGGCCCACGTCGAACTCGTGGTTTCCCAGGGCAAAAACGTCCAGCCCCGCCTTGCTCATGGAGCGCACCTCCGGCTCCCCGTGGAAGAGGTTGAAGATGGGCGCGCCCGGGAACATGTCGCCCGAGTCGAACCACAGGGATCTGCCGGCCTTCGCGCGCTCACGTTTGATCAACCAGGCGACCCTCGCGATCCCTCCGTAGGGCCCTCGGTCGGGAGTCAATCCGAGCTTCTGTTCGGTGTACATGGGG
>JAUVAN010000174.1 GCA_030591725.1 Deltaproteobacteria bacterium | reverse complement strand
TTTCAAGAAAAACATCCTGTCCACGCAATTGAGCGTTGCGTGATACATTCCGTTTTCCTTCCAGACCCTGATTCTTCGCGCCATACTCCTTTAATCGGTCGCTCGCAGGAAAAGTTGCTAAAATTCGCCCACCGAGAGAAAAAAAAGTGACTGGCACTGAAAATGGGGGCACCGAAAATGGGGGGTATTATCTAGCGGTAGTCGTCGGCCTCGAGCACTTCGAATTTCACTTCACCGGCTTCGAACTTGGCCATGGCCTCTCGAACCTGCGCCTGTCGTGGATTTTGGTACGCGTCAAATTGCTCCGGGATGATTTCCTGCGGAGTTCCGCCGGATACCCATTGATCTAACTTCTCATCAGTGACTTCCGCTTCTTTGACAACTGGACTGAGTGCGACTCTCGCCTTCCACGCGCCGGGGAATACCTTGCCGATGACATAGTATTGCTTGCCGGCCTCGAGATTTGCTTCGAGGTAGGACCAGTTTTCGGACCGGGCCAGGAAGAGGTGCTGGCCTGGCGATGCCTTGTATTGAACGACCCTTTTGGCGTCGAGAATACCGATGAACTGGTCACCATCCCACAGGGCGAAACTGATGGCGCCTCCAAACGAAGTTGGCCTCAAGAATGTAACCAGTGCGTAGTCCCCGCCGGGCTGGTGAACGGTTGTGGTGTTCCGCATCACTGGTGTGCCGCAACCGGCAACCAATAGAAGTGTCATCGCGATAAAGCCGACAAACACAAACTGAATCTTGCTGTTCATCTAAAACCTCCTCGGTTTTTGAGAAAAAAACGGTTCCCCAATTCCACTCTTTGAATGAGAAAACCTAACATGAGAGAAGAAAAAGCAAACCGAAAAAGTGAGAGGGACCGTCACTCCCCGAAAATAGTCCAGAGCAAGCCCTTGTGTCGCTTGCGAAGTCTTGCCAGGTAGCGCGGGTTGACCCGGCGGTTGAGGCCGAAACACAACCAGTTCTCACGATCTTCCACCCACTTTCCAACGCGTTCCACGATAGTGTCGGCCACCGCCTCCTCGACGAAGAACAACGGTTCGAGCGCTCTGGTGGGATCGGAGGGATCCTCGGAGTCCTCTCCACCGCCGATCTTCCACATGTCGGTTCCCTTGAAAACCCGCAGGCCGATGGTCGCAATCATGGCGGTGGGGTTGATGACGTCCATATTGGCCACGGATTCCTCCATGGTCTCCATTGTCTCTCCGGGTCCGCCGAAAATCAGATTGTGACACTGCTTGATGCCCGCGGCCTCGAGCCTGCGCGAAAACTCCATCGCGCCAGATACCGTAAAACCCTTGCGCAACCGCTCGAGTATCGGATCGCTGAGAGAGTCGGTTCCCAGCTCCACCGCACCGAAGCCCGCCTTTTTGAGAAGGGACGGAAACTCGGGTAGATCGCCGTCTGGCACGAAGTACCCGGTGAGAGACATCTTCAGGTCCCGTCGGATGATCTCTTCGCAGATCTGCGCTGCGTGGGATTCGGGCCGGTTGAAGACCGCGTCGACAACAAAAATGTGATCGATCCCGGCGGCCTTGATGGATTCCATCTCGTCAACAATGGCCGAAGGATCCGTCGCCCGTACCTTGTGCCCCTCCAGCAAAGGGTATGTGCAGTAGATGCACTTGAGCTGACATCCGCGCTGGGTTTGCATGTTGGCCAGTCCGCCGTTGGCGTAGTACCAGTCCGCGTCGAAGATATCCCTGTCGGGGGGCAGAAATGGCGGCGCCACCCGTGGGGCGTGAATGTAGGTTTCTGGTGTGACACCCTCTTTGAGTTGGGTGAGCAGCTCGACGATCGCGTTTTCGCCCTCGCCGACCACGCCGTGGTCACCTCCGAGGTATTCGATGAAGGCCTCCGGCATGAGGGTGAAACCCGAGCCGCCCAGGATCAGAAGGGCGTTGGTTGCGGCCTTGCAAGTCCGCGCGATCTCCAGGTGCTCCTCGAAGTGTTTATTCACTCCGGGAAACGCGGCGTTGTCGATATTGCGAATGGACAGGAGCACGACCTCCGGCTCCCAATTCTGAATCAAAGCGCGCAGAGCCATGGACGGATCATCGTGACGCAGCGCATCGAACCATGAAACCTCATGCCCGGCATTTCGAACGGCCGTGGCGACGATGGCCGGGCCGAGCGGGTACACCGGATCCGGCAGGGTCGCCATTGAACCGCTGATGACCAGAACCCTCAATTATTGTTCTCCTTCGTCGATCAACCGGTTCAACTCCCGGCGATCGACCTTGCCGGCCGCTGTGGTCGGGAATCGTTCCAGCTCATATACCACACTGGGCACCTTGTGGTCGGCCATCCTGCCTCGCACAAAGGTCTTTATCTCCTGCTCGGTAACGCTCGCGCCCGAAGACTCCACGCAGGCCGCTATCCGCAGCTCTCCCCTCACCGGCCTGGCGAGCACGACGGCCCGCTCGACACCGGGGCAGCTTTCTACCTCGCGCTGGATTTCATTCAGGGAAATCCTTCGACCGCCGATCTTGACCACATCGTCGGCCCGGCCGTCCAGGACGAACCCGCCGCTCACCGGGCGCACCAGATCTCCTAGCCGATAAAAGTCTTCTCTCGAGACAACCGACACCGCCGGAGATCTCACCTCCAGATGGCCGCCGTCCAGGATCCGACTCTCCACGTGAGGCTGGTACAACCACGGACCGTCGTCTTCCTTGTAGGCGACACCGCCTGCCTCCGTCGAACCGTAGAGATCGACGATGGAACAACCGGTGAGATCCTCGAAGCGCGACCGCAACCGCCCCGGGAGGTTGGCTCCGGAGCTGACGAAACGACAACCCATCCGTGAGGGAGCGGGTTGTCCATTTTCAAGGAGTCGGATCATGACCCGGTAGATGGCGGGAACCGCAACCACCAGATCCAGCGATCCGGCAGCTGCGCGCTCCAGAACGATTCTCGGAGAAATGCCGGCTGTCAGGTCGCACACACCTCCCTTGCGAATGGGAAGCAGGAAGGAAAGGATGAACCCGAAGATATGGCACCAGGGCACAAGGGTGGCCACCCGATGAGGTGAATGCAACAGGCTTGACAGGAATTCGTACTCGACGTTCAGGTTTTCGAAGGTCTTGGGCACCAGGGCCGGCGCGCCCGTGCTCCCTGATGTGAAAAGGTACAACAGCGGGGCGTCGTCCTCGATTTGCGTGGAATCGTCCTCGAGGGGCGCGGTTCCGTGTTCAGGGGTGATGACCTGGACCTTCTTGACGATCTCCATACTCTGATGTCCAGGACTGCGGATGACCGCCCTTGCCCCTGTCTCGTCGACCGCCCGATCCAGTTCGTGCCGTACCAGCGGGTCGAGGAGTACCGGCACGGATCCGGCGAGCCAGCACCCCACCAGCCCGGCCGCAAAACCGACACCCGCATCCAGGTTGACGATCACCGGTGCGCCGCTTCCGCCGCCTTCCCGTATCTGCCCGGCGATGAACGATGCCCGGGATAGAACATCCTCGCGGGTGTATGTCGCCTCGCCGGTCAAGATCACGGGCGAGTGAAGATTTTTGCGCAGATCTAAAAGGCTCAGGGGATCCATCGGATTACAGTCCCATGCCGCCGTTGACGGAGATCACCTGCCCCGTCATGTAAGCGGAGTCTTTCGAACACAGGAACGAAACGACGCCCGCGACCTCCTTCGCCCGGCCGACTCTGCCCAGCGGGATCTGCGGCTCGATCTTGCTCAGGTCGAGATCGGCGGCCATCCCGACATCGAGGGGACCGGGGGAGACCGCATTGACCAGGATGTTCCAGCGGGCCACCTCCAGGGCCAGCGCCCGGGTCGCCCCGGCCAGCCCGGCCTTGCTCGCGGCATACGCCACCTGACCGATGTTTCCGCGCTCTCCTGCGAGGGATCCCACATTCACGATCCTGCCGGATTTCTCGCCGATCATTCCCTTCAGGCAGGCGCGAGTGACCAGAAAGAACCCTCCAAGATTTACCGACATCACCTGGTTCCACTCCCTGGCCGGCTGCATCATCATGTAGCTGTTGGCCGTCACACCCGCGTTGTTGACGAGCACGTCGAGGGGACCGTGTTCGGAGAGCATTGGTGTGAGAACCCGGCTCACCTCGTCCTCGTCGGACACATCGAAGCAAACCAGTCTGCCCGTCCCTCCGGCTTCTTCTACCTCAGCGAGAAGCGCGCGGGCCTCATCCTGCGACGAACGGTAGTGTATCCACGTCTCGTATCCGTCGGCGGCGAGCCTCCTGGCGATCGCGCGACCGAGCCCCGTGCTTGCTCCGGTGACTAGTGCTTTCACAGCTGATCTTCTCCCAGGGCAGCCGACTCCAGGCGGTTGCCTTAACGATATTATGGTGCTACTTATCCGGGCCGTAAAAGTCAATCCGGCCACGGTCGGATAGACCGATTTTTCGGAGAACCGGTGATGGACAAACTGAAGCTCGAATTGAAAGAAATGATCATCAAGGCTGCCAATCTGGAGGATGTGGATCCGGGCGAGATCGAGGATGACCAGCCGCTATTCGTCGAAGGCCTGGGCCTTGACTCCATTGACGCGCTGGAACTCTCCGTCGCCCTGGAAACCAATTACGGAATCAACATCTCGGATTCGGACACCGCCAAGGCCGCCTTTGTTTCCATAGACGCCCTTGCAAAGTTCGTTTCAGAGAACCGCTCCAAGTAGAAACTATCCATGGGTGCAGTCTTCGATGGGATCGTGCTTGCGCTCTATCCAGTCATCGTCTTTCTCGGGCTCAAGTACCTGAGTGTCCGCTGGACCGCGCTCCTTCTGCTTGCCCTCCTGGGGCGACGGTTCTTTACGGCCATCTTTGCGTCAAGGGAGACATCTGTTCCCGCGATAATTCAACTCGCCGCCATGGGAGGGCTTATCGGCGGCGCAGGGATCTCGAAATCCGAGATCTTTCTTCGTTTTACGCCTTTTTTGATCTCCCTCGTGTTCTTCGCCCAGTTCGCCTTTTCCCTGCGCTCCACACCCATCATCGAGCGTTTTGCCAGGCTCAAACGACCCGATCTTCCACCGGGACACGTCAGGTATTGTCTCGCCCTCACAAAGGTATGGCTACTGGTCTTCGCGGGTAACTCAACCCTTGTGCTGGCGGCCGCATTCGTCGAATCCAAGGGCCTGTGGGCGGTTCTTGTGGGACCGGTGAGCTATGCCTACCTGGGGACATTTCTCGCTTCCGAATATGTTTTCAGAAAACGGCGATTTGGGGATTACAATCTCGGGAACCCCATCGACCGGATGATTCGTGCCGTCCTAAAGAATCGGACACTCTGATGAAAATCTGCGCGCTGATACCAGTTTACAACAACATAGATACGATCTCTGCGGTTGTCGAACGCTGTCGCGCCGTTCTCGAACCGGACGTGTTAGTGGTCTGTGACGGCTCCACCGACGGTAGCGGCGATGCAGCGCAAGGGGCAGGCGCCATGGTGATCCGCGTCGAGTCGAACACAGGCAAGGGAAACGCCATTTATACCGGGCTCATCTATGCGCTGAGTTCTGGCTATACCCACGTTGTAGTGGTCGATGCGGACGGTCAGCATCTCCCCGAGGAGATACCTCGTCTGATCGATGCCGCCAGGTATGAGCCGGATCGCATATGGGTGGGCGTTCGCAGAATGGAGAGTAGCGAGATCCCGGCATCGAGCAGGAGAGGGCGGTCCATCTCCAACTTCTGGGCCACCCTCAACGGCTGGCAGCGCTGTATGGACACCCAGTGCGGTTTTCGAGTCTATCCAATAGAGAAGACCCTCGCGCTCAAATGCAAGGAGAAGGGTTTCGCCTACGAGATGGAGGTGCTGGTCAGGGCCTCCTGGGCGGGCATGAAAATCGGCCACACTGATGTGAACGTGGTTTATCCCAACGGAGAAAACAGGGTCACTCACTTTGACATGAAGAAAGATAACCTGGCGTTCACCTGGTTGAGCTTCCGGATGTTTTTGGGGATGCTGGGGCGATCGCCCGTGTTGCTTTACAAAAAACTCTTTTAAAGCAGGCCCGGGATGGGGTCAGTCACTTCCCGGCGAGTACATGTGAATCTGAATGTCTGCGGCCTTGATGCGTGCAGCGCGGTAATACTGGCTGTCGGGGAACTGCCTCATGAGGGCCTTGAGCACAGATCGGGCCTCGTCCTTCTGATGCGCCTCCTGGTGACTCAGGGCGAGATACCAGTACGCGTCGTCGGAGAGGTTGCGATCCAGGTGCTCCTCGATCAGCCGCTGCAGCACGGCGATGGCCTCCCGCGGCTTGCCCTGCAGTCGAAGCGCGTTGGCCAGCTGGATCTTGGAGGCCTTGGCGTGACCCGCGTTCTCCTTGAACCTGAGAGACTGGCGAAACTCCTGCGCCGCCTCGGGGTATTTCTGCTTTGAAACGAGATCCAGGCCCCTGGAGTAATGCTGCATCGACAGATCGCCACGGAACTCATCTATTCGATCCGTCAGGAGCTTTTTTTCCAGGGGGGAGAGGGTGTCGACAGCGAGCACTTCGAAGGCATCGATGGCTTCCTGATGCTGCCCATCGTGGATGAGTTCGTATATCTGCGCAAGATCCTCGCCGCCGCCCTTTTTGCTTTTACCCAGGCTCTTCTTTAGCTCGGCGAGTTCCTTCTTGGCCTTGTCGGCCTCTTCCCTGGCAGCCTCCAGAGACTCCTCGATGGAAGACTGGCGATAGTTGTACGCGAGCTGCACACCGGCCCAGCACAAGATAGCGACGATCACGTACGTGACGACGGAGTTGAGTGAGATGTGTCTCTCATACGAGGCCTGTCGCTTGGCGATGCTTCGAACCTCAGCGCTCAGGCTATTCGCCAGGTTGTTGGACTTGATGATCAGACCCCTGGTCTCGATGATCTCTTTTTTTATCTCGCGAAGCTCGTTCGAACCTTCCATGGTCGGGATAGTTACCAGAAACTTCGATTATCGTCCAACGCGTGGCTTTTTGAGGATCGACGAAACCAAATTGTCCCTGGAATTGCCTTTTTGCCAAAGGAAAAGCTTTAATAGAACTCCAAAATCCATTAATAATGCATGTTCGCTGAAAAACATCGTGCCTGGCAGGCCTTCCGGCCAGAAGGAGTCCACCGTGAAAAAGATGGCGATAACAGTTCTCGTGAGTGTTCTTCTATCGATGATGTGCGCTGTTGCGATATCGGCAGATGCCGGCCCCGACGGCAGCACTGACACCGATACGGACACCGATTCCGATACGGACACCGATACCGATGCGGACACCGATTCCGATACGGACACCGGCCCCGACTCCGGTACCGGCCTCGATGATTGTGAGGACGGCGCTACCCGATGTCTGAACGATGCGGTTCAGCACTGCGTGGCCGGCGCCTGGTCCAACTGGGAACATTGCGATGCGCAGGGAATGGTATGCGAAGTCGTCGCAGGTGCGGCACAGTGTGTGTCCCCCGGCGCGGACGCAGGAACCGACTCCGACGACAGCGGTTGTGGCTGCGCTGCCGTGGGCATCAGCACAAACGCCAGCGGATCCACGCTGTTGAAATTGATCTTCGCCTTCCTGGGTATTCGCTAGGTCAATCCTTCCCTTCGCTCCTTTTTGAGGGAACTTTTCATCCCCGCCGAACACTAATCCTATGACCGGGCGCTGAACCTTTTGGGGAAGGTCGTCCGGAAAATGAACAGAAACAAGCCTGAAAAAGGAGGGTGCCATGAGGTCTAACCCGCAAGGTGCGCCGTTGCGCCTGCTTGCATTCACTTCGACCATGCTGGTCGTCATCGCCATGTGCTTCACGGCCCACGGCAACAAGATGGAACGGCGAATGAAGATGATCGCCTCGGCGTTCGACAGCATTCCACAAGCCGGCGACAGAACCATCTCTCCGTATTTCTTTGTACTCAGCGACGATCCCAAAACGGATCGAATGCCCCTGAAGGCCAGCCATGCCACCGTCGATATCACCGGCGTGATCGCCGATGTACAGATCGAGCAGGTCTATAAAAACGACGGAGAGACCACCCTCGAAGCAATCTATATCTTCCCTGCGTCCACCGGGGCGGCCGTCCACGGCATGAGGATGACCGTGGGCGAGCGAACCGTGGAGGCCGTGATCAAGAAGAAGAAGACGGCGAAGAAAATCTACGACAAGGCCAGGGCATCCGGCAAGACCGCGTCGTTGCTGGAGCAGAGGAGGCCCAACGTGTTTCATATGAGCGTGGCCAACATCCTTCCGGGCGACGAGATCAGGGTAGAGATCTCGTATACCGAGCTCATCGCCCCGTCCGATCAGACCTACGAGTTTGTCCTGCCCACGGTGGTCGGTCCGCGATACTCCAACACCCCCGTCGCCGGGGCGGACGACAGTGAAACCTGGGTGGCCAACCCATA
>JAUVAN010000069.1 GCA_030591725.1 Deltaproteobacteria bacterium | reverse complement strand
CCGTGCATAGGTCATTCCCATTGTCTTACCTCCACTGCATCACTGTAGAATTTTGGAATCATGAAAATCTTATGAGGAACCGAAAGATACGTCAATGGATGATATGTCGATTTTGCAAATAACCAATTTCACAAATACGGGAATCTGACCAATTTTGACTTTGCAGGGTGATGGAATGCACACTTTGGTGAAATGAGCGCGCGGGAAAAGAAAACGGTGCTGGTAATCGGTGGTCTGGATCCTTCCGGTGGCGCAGGGATCCTTGCGGACGCCGGCGCGATCAGATCTCTTGGCTTGCACTGCGCTGCAGTGTGCGCTGTTCGAACCGTACAGGACGGCGTATCGTTTTCAAGCGCGATGGCGCAGGATATATCGTTGATCGTGGACGAAATTGAATCGATCTTCGAACGCCAACAAGTGAAAGCCGTCAAGATCGGCGCCCTCGGGAACTCGGAGATCGTGATCGGTGTTGGGCGGTTTCTGTTGGATTCCGGCTCGCCGATAGTGGTCGATCCCGTCATCCGCAGCACTTCGGGCGGAGAGTTGCTGGATGATGGCGGCGTCACGGCGATGCGGGATCATCTGATTCCCATGGCCGCCCTGGTGACTCCAAACCTGGCGGAAGCATCCGTGCTCAGCAAGATCCCGGTGGATAACGTGGAGGATATGACCGAAGCGGCTCGGATTATTCTCCGGCTTGGTGCGAGAGCGGTTCTTGTAAAAGGTGGTCATCTTGACGGATCCCGAGTTGTGGATGTGTTCGCGAGCGCCGGGGCCGGCGCAGTGATTTTCGAGAACGACATGCTGGATGTAGGAGAAGTGAGAGGGACCGGGTGCGCGCTTGCCTCGCTCATCGCCGCCAGGCTTGGCCGTGGAGTGAAGATGCGAGAGGCGGTGGAGGGAGCCAGAGTGATTCTCCGGGACGCAATGGCGCGATCGGTGAAAACAGAGGCCGGGCCGAGGGTGCTTTCATTCATTGACAGATGACCACTTACCGTGAATTTATTGATAAAGCTTCTCGTCAAAATGGATGTGATAAATAAGATGAAGAAGATCCACAACTTCAGGAGATTCGGAGGAAACATGAAAGCCAGGGATGCAATCGTAGTTCTTGGGATTATCCTCTTTTCGTCCGCAGCGGCTTTTGCGGCCAAGAGCGTGATGTACGAGAATCAGGAGCTGGGCTTGAAGTTCTTGTGGAGCAATGGATCAAAAATCGCGTCAATGCAGGACACAGTCGATGTCATTCTCGACGGAGTGGGTGGCGCAACCAAGATCAAGGTCGTGGTGCGCAAGGGCGAACAAGTTCCGGCGGCCCAGCACCGTTATCGGTTGATGAGTTACTTCCCGGGTGAGTGGGAGAAGACCGAAGAAGAATGCCGTGGGGCTGGCTGGATCGCCTGCGAATCCTGGACTTGGGACGCGGAGACGGGCAAGGACAAGGGGATCGCCCAGGTCGGATACGGTCCCGGCGGGACATATATTTTCGTGCTTTCCTCGAAGAAATCCAATTTCAAGGCTCACAGACCAGCCATGCGGAAGATCCAGGAGAGCATTCAGCTGTTCTAGTTAAAGCAGGCCCCCATCATCTTCCCCTTCCAGTCCAAACCGGTTTTTTCGCGATCAGTTATCAGATGCTTCTCGCAGAGCTTCCGTTGCCCAGTTATTGATGCTCTTTCCTGTCACCTCGGCTGCGGTGGCAATGGCGGCGTGAACCTCGGGTGGGATGCGTAGCATGAGATTTCCCGAGTAAGCTTTTTGAGGCTTCCTGCCAATCTTCTCGCAGGCCTCGAGATAGTCTTTTACCGCCTCGCGAAACGCACGTCGCAGTTGTTCAACGTTTTTGCCATGGAAACCGATGACATCGCGAATTCCGGCGATATGCCCGATGAAGCACTCGTCCTCGTCGCTGTACTCGATTCGGGCAGCATAATCATTGTAGGTCATGGTGTTCATTTGGTAACTCCTGTTTGCTCCAGGAAGCTTCTCGCGTCTCTCACCTGGTACGGCTTGGCTTCCTTGGCCGGATGAGGACGGTGGAAGGTCCCCACAACTCCATTCAGAACAAAGCGAACGCGTGATCCGCGTCCCTCAATCATCTCGGCACCCAACGCTACAAGCAAGGACTCGACGCGCGCCCACTCCAGGGTCTTCGGAACCGGCTCGGAGTAGATCAACTCCAGAGTCTTGCGATGCTTCCTGTTCATAAAAGTATGATAGCAGTTATTGCAATCAAGTGATAGCATAATTTGCAATCACATGGCGCACGGGGATGCCCCCCACATCAATATTCAAGAGTGTTTCCCCATGACCCAGTTGGGAGTATGCTTCTTTTTTTAAGGAGAACTTGTCGCAATGACCATTCATATTCAAAACGTGCTGACGAAAAAAAAGGAAGAGTTCTCGCCGGTGGTCGCCGACGAGTTACGGATCTACATTTGCGGCGTCACCGTTTACGGGCGTTGCCATGTGGGTCACCTGCGGTGCTATCTGTCGTTCGACGCGGTGCTGCGGTATTTTCGATACCGGGGATTTGACGTCAAGTATGTGCGCAATTTCACAGACATCGATGACAAGATAATTGCTCGCGCGGCTGAGATCGAGGCCGGGCCGCAGGGAGACTGGCGATCGGGAAAAGAGTACGCCACGTTCGACGATGAGCAATGGGCTGTGCGGCTGGCAGAGGATGAGGTGATTCGCGGACGCGCAAAAGGACAGGACCGTCACATGGCGGAGATAGTTTCGGATTACTTCATCGATGTTTTCCGGAACGAGGATTTCGGCTCGTTCGATCTGCTCGCGCCGGTGGCGGAACCCAGGGTTTCAGAAAACATCCCCGAGGTGATCGCGTTGATAGAAAAGATCATCGGGAATGGGTTTGGCTACAACGTGGACGGCGACGTGTATTTTGACGTGCCTGCGTACCACGATGCAACCAGGGCGTACGGCGTTCTCTCGGGGCGTGACTTCAAACAGCTGATCGACGGCGCCCGCGTGGCCACCACGGACAAGAAACGCAGCGCCCCGGACTTCGCCCTGTGGAAGAAGTCTGGGCCGGGGGAACCGGCGTGGCCGTCTCCCTGGGGGGACGGGCGTCCGGGCTGGCACATTGAGTGCTCCGCCATGAGCGTCAACGAACTCGGTCAACCGTTCGATATTCACGGCGGTGGCAAGGACCTGATCTTTCCCCACCACGAGAATGAGATCGCACAGTCCGAGGCAGCCTCCGGAACCCGTTTTTGCAACACGTGGATTCACAACGGCTTCGTCACAGTAGACGGCGTCAAGATGTCCAAGAGCCTGGGTAACTTCATAACGATCAAGGAGGCGCTCGGGATGGCCCCTCCCGAGGTATGGAGATTCCTTGCGCTCGGGACGCATTACGCCCACCCGATTGATTTTAGCCGTACGCGGGAGGCCGGCGAGGTCGACGGTTGTAGTACTGTGCGAGGGACAATTGACATCGCCTTCGAGCGTGTGGAGTACTTCTACGAGACCCTGAAGCGCGCGGGCGAGGCCACCGCCGGCGCCGAGATTCCCGATGGAACCCCTCTCATGGATGACCCGCGTGTGCGTGGTGTGGTGGATGGTTTCGTGGAGGCGATGGACGACGATTTCAACACCGCCGTGGCCGTCGCGCGCATGGGCGAGGCCATGCGTCTGCTGAACGAGCTGTGCGACATGAAGGCAAAGAAGATCAAGAAGATCGAGGGCGGACGTGCGGCGTGGCAGGCGACAATCGAAAAGGTGAAAAAAGATATCATCGAGGTGTGCCATGTGCTCGGGCTCTGCACCAAGGATCCTTCTGTGGCCCTCGGGGAGCTCAGGGGTTTCCTTGTTCGTTGCCACGATCTCGATGCCGGGGCCATCGAGGCCAGGCTCGACGAGCGTTCAAGGGCACGCGAAGAGAAGGACTGGGCGAAATCGGACGCGCTTCGAGACGCGCTGCTGGAGCTCGGGGTTGAAGTGCGGGACGGCCCTTCGGGGACCGAGTGGAAGGTAGCTCGGTAGCCGGAGATGGGGGCCGAGCATCATCCGGTCGCGACCTTGTCGGTGCTCCACGAAGACAACCACGTGATCGTTATCGACAAGCCTGCCGGGATGTTGAGCCAGGCGGACATGTCCGGGGATCTGGACGTGCTGACCGTGGTGAAGCAGTTGATCAAGCAGCGGGACGCCAAACCCGGGAACGTCTATCTCGGCCTCGTGCACAGGCTGGACAGGCCCGTGGCGGGAGTGATGATCATCGCAAAGACGTCCAAGGCGGCGGGCCGGCTTTCGAGCCAGTTCCGGTCCCGCGAGGCGAAGAAGAAATATCGGGCCGTCGTGGAGGGTTGTCCGGATCCGGATAACGGCCGGCTCGTGCATATGCTTTTAAAAGATCGTGCCACGCGAGTCACCCGGGTGGTTGAGCAAGGTGGCAAGGAGGCGAGGTTGTCATACCGGGTCATCGAGACTCGTGACGATCGTAGCCTTGTGGAAGTGGACCTGGAGACAGGGTTGTCTCACCAGATACGCGTACAGCTCTCCTTTATAGGCCATCCAATCATCGGAGATCGCAAGTACGGATCTTCGCGGGATCTTCCGGACGGACCCGGTGTCATTGCCCTCTTCTCCCGATCGATCACCTTCGCGCATCCCACGAAAAAGGAGCCGGTGACGGTGACGGCCGATCCGCCGAAGGGGTGGGTGTGGTAGCGAACGAAAGGGGACTTTAAAATTTCACCGGAGTGGCGAAGGGAGGTGGCTCGATGTCTATCCCCACGGACGTGCCCTGAGGATTGCAAGGGGGCCAGACGATGTAGGCCTGATTTTAGGTGCCAGTCACTTTTTTTCAATCGATGGGCGAATTTTGGCAACTTTTCCGTCGAGCGACCGATTAAGGGAGTATGGCGCGAAGAATCAGAATCTGGAAAGAAAACGGGATGTATCACGCAACGCTCAATTGCGTGGATAGGATGTTTCTCCTGAAGCCGTCGAAAAAGGTCAACAACATCATAGGCTCCAGCCTGGGAAGAGCCCTGAAACTGCACCCGATCCTGCTGCACAGCGCAACCACCAACATCAACCACCTAGAGCTGGTTTTCTCCATCGGAGAGGGACAGGCCGACAACGTCAGCCCGTTCCTGCGCGAGTTCGCCGGGCGTGTGGCAAGAGATCTCAACCGGTTCTACGGGCGAGAGGGGCACTTCTGGGCTGGCCGCGTACGGGTCGAGGAAATAACGAGCGATAACAAGGCAGAGAAACTGCTCGGCTACGGAGCGTGCAACGTTGTCAAGGACGGCCTCGTTGAAAAGGCGAACCACTGGAAGGGTTTCTCAACGACCGAGGTACTCTCTCAAGGGGGCCGGCTCGTATTCAAGTACGTGGACCGTACCCTCTGGTGGAAAAACGGTGCTGACCGTCGCGATATCGACCCGTCGAAATACACGAGGAGCACAGAGGTCGTTCTACATCCGTTGCCCGATTGGACGGGTCTCTCCCCAGATGCGCGGCGGGCGCGGTTTCGCAGCATCGTGCGCAATCACGAGGGGTTGGCGTGTAAAGAGCGCGAAGCTGAGGGGATAACGAGCGTCAAGGGAATGGCGCAAATCAAGAATGAGAGCCCGTTTTCAAAGCCGGCCCGTCCCCGGGAGCGGACGCCTCAACCACTTTGTCACGCGGACACGGCAGAGGATTACGAGGCGTACAAGGAGGAATACAAGGAGATCGTGAAGGCCCATCGCATAGCGTCGGCGGCTTTTCGCTCTGGATGTTTCGACGTGGAGTTCCCGCCGGGCACGTTCCGCCCGCCGCTTGTCACGAAATTCAAACTCGCGGCCTGACCGCCGGCAGTCACAAGCCTCTCGATAACAAACTTCTTCGCACCGGTGTATGCGGGCTCGTCCTTACGGCATCCCAACGACGATGGAGAGTCCTTCTCACTGCTATTTTGCGACTTAGACGGAGGAGAACAGCCGCCCGCATCGGTTAGTAACCTCCTCGGAGCAGCTCTGAAGCATGCCAGTCCCTTAATAATAATAATGTGACTGGCACTGATTGCGGAGGAGGCTAGAATTTCACAGGAGTGGCGAAGGGGGGAGGCTCGATGTCTATCCCCACGGACGTGCCCTGAGGATTGCAAGGGGGCCAGACGATGTAGGCCTCGCATTTCGCCGGGCTGTTCTTCTCGTAGTATTCAATGAGCTCGTTCCCCTTGCTCTCGGGCACCCGGAAGTATCCGAGGGTCACCACAATCTCACGGTCGCCGGTGAGGATCAGGAAATCGATCCTGTGCACCGCTGTGCCTGCCACGAAGGTTGCCGGACCCTCATTCTGGCGCATGGAGCCAATAAATCTGCATGGTCCCTTCACGTTCTCGTTTCTGCAGCCCCCAGGTTTGTACGCCTCCCCCGTGTCGTTTGACTTGTCGCTTGATTTATCGGTGGACTCCCGGCGCGTTTCTCCGCACGCGGCCGCAAGCAACAGAGCCATCGTGACGACGGCCATCGCGTTGAGCTTTGCTTCTTTCATGGTATTCCCTTGTAGCATATCGAAGATCACAAATGTGCATGTACGTGATAGATAGACAGATGAAATGAAGAACCTCGCTCCACAGCTTCGCATCCCCGGCTTCACGCTGGTGGCGCTGTTTTTGATACTGAGCCACACAAGCTCCGCACAGGAAGTGGAAGGCGAGGCGACGCCGACGGTGGTCGCGCCGGACTGGATGGTCATGGTCTCCCCCACCATGGGCTTGTTGCGAAACGCTACCACCTTCCCGGTGCCGGTAGGAAGGGACGGCAACGACGAGCTGGTATTCGAAAACTACGAGATGACTGACACGGGCTGGGGCGGCGGTGTTACCGTCATGGGTTTTTACAAGCGGGTGGCGCTCACCAACGTCTTTTTCGGCTTCCCCCAGGTCAGCCATGCCAAATTGCTGGGCAGTATTACCTACCTGTCGGTGGCGATACCCACCTCCGTTTTCGTGGAGCCGTACCTGGGCGCCGGACTGGCGCTGGTGAGCACCGACGTGGATATCCTGGATTTCAATGATACACGCATCGATGATCTGGGAGGCATGACCATGAGGGGCCATGCCCACATGTCGTGGATCTCCGTGGACAACACGGTGGTTGCGCCCTTTCCCAAGGTGGGCGCCAAGTTCAAGATCCCCATCCAGCACTGGTACGCGACGCCCTTCTACAGTTACATGTACGAGTACGTGAAGACGCGGGCCCGCTCCAACGGAGGCACAGTGGAGCTATGGCAATGCGCCGATCAGGACGATCCGTCTTGCCCGGAGATCACGGGCGACTTCCCCATGGACACGGTGGAGGTGCGGGCCTTCGACAAGACAACAGAAAAAAACTACCACTCCCACCTGGTGGGGGCCGATTTCTTCATCGACTTTCACTACTTCTTGCAGATGCGCGGCAAGGTTTATTACAATACCAACCACGATCTGTGGACGGTGCGGCTTATCGGGTCCATGTTGTTTAACGAGAACTTCGGGATTACGGCGTATTTCGAATATTCACAGAAGATAACGGTCACTAATACATACTTCCTGTTAGGACCTGCGTTTGTTTTCTCACCGTCGGAGTTCAGGGACTCGATCAGGGAAATGAAGAACCGGCGCAAGAAGGGGGATTGAGTGATCAGATATTCTTTATTGGGGATCCTGTCGGCATTGTTGCTCCTGTCGTGGAGTTGCGCTGACGACGTTGATACCGACGGCTCCGACGCGGATACCGACGCGGATACCGACGCGGATACCGACACAGACAGCGACTCCGACTCGGATGTGGATAAGGGCGCCATTGAGGTGACCGGCAACTGGCAGGGCGACCTCCCGGACGGCTCCAACCTGAGAGTCTCGATCTTTGAATGCCCCTTCACGATGCCCCCAACATACTTCTTCGAGGGAACCTGGGACTCGACCGGCGGCGACGTCTATGCGCAGCTGGATAATATCGACACGGGCGACTGGTGCCTGATGGCCTACATCGATGCAGACTCGTTCGACGGTCTGGCGCCGGTAGTTGGAACGGACGCTATGAACGCCACGGGAGACGAAAACTCCGACGGCGCCATCCCCATCGTCATCGAAGCCGGAGAGACCACCCACGTGGACCTGGTCTTCGAAATCTGACCTCGTCTTTTTTCTTTTTTTCACTTTTTTCGCAACTTTTCGCTCCAGCGTCCGATTACAGGGGGGTAACGCGGGAGGCAAGGCATGAGGACATCGGATCGTTCGGACACTGAAAAGAGACGCAGACAGCTCGGAACAGCACAGATAGAGCAGCTCGTGCTCATCGTGACCGTGGCCGTGGGGTTCGCGTCGGCGGCCGTGCCGCTGGGATCGCTGCTCTTTCAGTACCACCGGTCGATCGAGATAGTCCTCGCTCTGCCCATCCCCTGAGACGCCGGCGCGTGATCCCGGTGAGAAAGCGAGAGAAAAAATGGGAAAAGCAAAAGCAAAAGACGTCAGGACGAACGGTTCTCTGGTGCGTGACGAACGGGGGCTCTCCACGGTGGAGTACATCATCATTCTGGTGCTGATCGCCGTGGCCGGGATTGGCCTGTGGCGGGCTTTTGGAGACACGGTATCCGAGAAGATCGGCGACGCTACCGGCGAAGTCGGGGGTCTGTGATGACAACGGCCTGGCCACTTGCCGCCATCGGAATATCAATTGCCGCAGTGGCGGCGGTCGTCGATGTACGAACGGGCAAGATCCCCAACGTGCTGACGGTTCTCGGGATGACGGCCGGGCTGGTCGGTGGCGCGGCCTTCGGAGGTCTGCAAGGCGCGATGATGGCGATTGTCGGCGGGCTCGCGGCCTCCATCGTGCCGCTGCTCCTGTTTCGAGCCGGGGCGATGGGCGGCGGCGACGTGAAGTTGCTGGCGGCCCTCGGAGCGCTCTTCGGGCTGGAGATGGGGCTAGAGATCGAGACCCTGGCTTTCTTCACGGGATCGGCGCAGGGGGTGTTCGTCTGGATTCGACAGGGAAAGATGAAGGCAGGTCTGTGTGCTGTGGCAAGCCTGGCCTTGCCCTTCGCGGGCGCGCGCCTGAGGTGCAGGCAAGAGATCGGCTCGGCCTCCAGGACCTCCATTCGATTCGGCCCGGCGATTCTGGTTGGAGCCATTGCGGCGCTCGCGTTGAGGGCGGCCGGATGAGGGATCGATGGAATACCGGCGCGGTCTACGTGGAGTTCCTTGTCGTGATCATCCCGTTTCTCACGCTGTTTCTGGGGCTGACGCAGCTCGCGCTTGTATACAGCGCGCAGCTCATGGTGGAGCACGCGGCGGCCAGAGCGGTCAGGGCGGCGGTGGTGATCTTGCCTGACGATCACGAGGAGGCCGACTACGGCGGGGTTCCGTTGAACCAGGTGGGGACGGGCGGTGACGGGCTGGAGGCATACGCGACGGCGCCCTCGGGCGGACGCCTGGCGGCAATCGGGGATGCGGCCCGGCTGACCCTCTCACCGGTCGCGCCGTCCATGGACAGCATCGCGTCTTCCTCCGTGGCGGGCGCCCTTACGGGGAACGGCGCCCTGGGATTGGCGTTGGGAGTGCTGGGCTGGAACGAATGGGCGGTGGCCGTGACCTTTGTGGATTCGCAGGGAGGCTACGTCACAACGTTCGATCCGCGAGGGCCGGTGACCGTGAGAGTGACGTTTCTGTTTCGCTGCGCGGTGCCGCTGGCCCGGAGCCTGATGTGCTCTTCCTTCGACAATCTCGATTCGCAAAGACGGGAAGCGCTCATGACCAACGGCGGCCTGCTCGCCGGGATCGCAGACGTCGCCGGCTGGCAACTGCTCGCGCTCGAAGCGGAGAGAACCTTTCCCAACCAGGGGATATGAAAATGAAAAGCAATCTGATGAAGAGCGACAGCGACAGCGGCGCGGTGATGGTGATGGCGACCTTCGTGGCCATCTTCATGGTCGCGCTGGTCTACCACGTAGCCGGAGTGGGGCACGCGGCCATCGAGCAGCAAGTAGTGCAGGACGCCGCCGACAGCGTGGCCTACTCGTCAGCCGCAGCCAAGGCGAGGGGGATGAACATCATATCGCTCATCAATCTGGTGATGGCAGCGGTGATGTCCATCCTCGTTGCTCTGCGTGTTCTCCAGGCGATCCTCACGGTGGCGATTGTGGTCGTCGGTGTGGCCTGTGTCGTTACCCAGGGCGCGGCGTGCGGGGCAATGGTTCCCCTCGGGAGGGCGCTCGACAAGGTGATGGATATTGCGGACGACGTGGAGCCGCGGATCAAGGATGTGCTCGAGGGATTGGAGAAGGCGTCCAACGCGGTGAGCAAGACCGTTCCGGTATTGGCCGAGGCGGAGGCGGTCTATATTTCCACGAGGTCGGTCTACGATCCCGTGGAGATAGGTTTTGCGTGGCCCCTCATGGATGAGCTTCCGGTGGTGGAAGGCAGCTTCGAGGAGTTGTGCGAGCGGGCGGGTGAGAACGTGGTGGTTGCCTGCACGTTCCTTCTGCCGGGAGATCTTCCGGGGTTTGCACAGGACACGGTGGGAGAGCTCGTGGGTGGGGTGGCGGGGTCGTTCACGTCCTTCTTCTGCGGGGGGAGCGACTCTCCACCGGCAGATGAGATGACACGGGACGTTGCCTATCCATTGAATGATCATCCCGAGTGCGACGATTCTTCGGGAAGGCCCAACGATTGGAGCGGCGGCTGTGACACCGCCCTGTGCGACACTTGTTCCGCGTGGGGTTGCACCGCGTGCATCGGCAAGCAGGAGAGCAACAGTTACAGCGAAGGATTGTGGACGAGGCGGAGGGACGTGTGGGTGGAGTGGGTCGATTCGGGTGGACAGATCACAAAGTCAATGGAGTCGACGGGAGCCAGGGAACTGTTGTGGATCGACGACGATCCGTGCGAAGGGGGCGGGGTTTGCGGCGGTGAGATTGTATGCTTCATCGAGGACAGTGAAGACGCGGGATCGGGTTACCCGGATGGCGCACAGCGCGTGACGAGAACGGAGTATCCAGCCTTACACAGCTGCCTGATAGAGAAGACCCTGGAGATAGAGGTGCAAGGAGAGCCTCTCGATCCGGACGATTGGCCCAAGCCCAAGGCCCTGGATGAGGAGCAGCTTCCAGAGGGGCTGCGCGTGCGCGGGTTTGTGATTGCCGGCACTGGATACGAGGGGCGCATGAGAAAAGTGGGGATCGCCGGCGCTGAGCACGATGACGTGGACGCGGTCGGGCGGATCGGTTTTGCTGCTGCCGATTTCACCTCCGCCGACATGGACCTGTGGCACATGAGCTGGCGCTCCCGGCTGATCCGGTTTCGGATGCCTTCATCCGACGAGGGATTTGCGGGTTCCTGCGAGGGTGAGTTCTCCTCGGAATGCCAGAGCGTGGGAAATCAAACCGACACGTTTTTCGACGGAGGAGGAGGCGCCAACGGCCTGACGGGGCTAGGGGGGTTGGTGCTCCATTGATGGGAGGTAGAACCGGAATGAGGATCGTTTGCGACGAGGCCGGAACGGCCATGACCGAGGGCGCGATAGTGGTGCCTTTCTTCATCCTGATCTGGATGGGCCTCATGGCGCTGCACCACCTCTTTGTCGGTAGGATGGAGGCGCAGGTGACGGCGGGTGCGGTGGCCATGCAGATGGCGGATTCGGGGGAGTGCGGAGACGCGGACCTGTCTCTGGACGATATCTCTCAGATCAGCGGGATGGACACGGGTCTCGAGGAAACAGAATCGGAGATGATCGGCAGCATCGCCGGATGCCAGCCGTTTGCCTGGTCTCACGCGACCGCGACGGTGCAGAATTCGGTGGAGGGAGTGCCCGCGCCCATGGGCGGACCGACAGTGAATGTAAAGGGAACGAGGACTGTGATGTGCAACATGGAGCCCGTGGACGGTCTCATGGATCTGGTGACCACCGTGGTCACCGAGGCGTTGGGGATGGAAGATGACTAGATTGGCAAGAAGAACCTGGTGGCCCGTCCTCATGGCTCTCGCGATGGTTGCGCTCTTCTTTCACGAGGATGTGAATGCTTACGAAACGACCCATCGCGATACGGGGATCGGTGAGATCTGTACCGCCGGAATAGCGATGAACCTGGCCAAAGGCGCACCCCCCCGAGAGGCTTTCAACGGACGGGGAGACGGCTCCGGTTGGGTAGCGCCGGAAGAACGTTGCCGGTTGCCGGGAGTACCGGCGGGGCTGCCGGGGAATCATCTGATCACCTCCACGACGGCTGATCGTAGGGCCGGGATCGCGGCGAGCGAGATGAAGGGCGGCTGCACGGAGGCTCTCGGAATCACCATGGAGCAGCTGGAGTTGCAGGGGTGGTCACAGACAGAACAATCCAGGCTGGCCCGGGAAAGAAATGCGGATCTTCCAGTGGTCACGATGATCAGGGGAGATTCCCGGCTTCACGTCATCGCGACGCGCGGCGTGAGGAACGGTACTGCGACGGTGGTCGTCGCCGGGTTCTTTGACGAAAAAAAGAGGAGGTGATCTCGTGAGAAAAAAATGGATCGCGGCGCTGGTGTTTGGACTCGTTGCCGGAGCGTTGCACTTTACCTTTCTTCGAGAGGTCGAGGCCGAGGCCCGGGGTGGCGTTGAGATTGAGGTCCTCGTGACGACAACGGGCGTCGAGGCGGGGGAGACAGTTGAGGAGGCGATGGTCGCCGCGCGATCGATCCCCGGGGCGTTTGTAGACGAGCGGGTGGTGACCGCCGGGAGGTCCGACGAGATCGTGGGCCTGCCGCTGGCCGTCGGCCTCGATCAGGGACAGATGATCCAGTGGACCGATTTCGTGGAGCGACCGTCGGACATGGCGAACGATCTGGCCGAACTGATCGGGCCGGGTCAGCGGGCGATGACGATCCAGGTCGATTCGTCCCTGTCCATGGGCGGGTTGCTTCGGCCGGGACATCGGGTGGATATTCTCGGGACGTTCTCCAGGGGAAAGGATCTTCGTTCGGACAAGGTGACGGTCACGCTGTTGCAGAACGTTACGGTGCTCGCCACCGGGAGGGATCTGACCGGGAGCAATGCGCAAGAAAGCGAGAAGGCGGCTCGGTACGGCACGGTGAGCCTGAGCGTCGGGCTCGAGGAGTCGGAGCTGCTCGCCTTTTCGAGCACCCTGGGCAGCCTGTCTCTCGTGTTGCGGGGATACCAGGATCTGGAGGTGGTTCGAGACGTGCCGGAGAAGGGCATGGACGATGTATGGGAGGCGGAGCTTCGCAACGCTTTGCAAGAGAAACCACGCACCGGAGCCAAGCCCATCGAGCGTTTGAAGGTGAGGTGATAAAGGCAGCCTGGACGCCTGCGTTTGCCGCGCCCTGATGAGGGCGCGGTCAGGATGACCTGCGTTTCTGCAAAACCAGGGGGAGCTACCGGCCAAGCCCGGCGGGCTTCACACCCGCGGGACCTTCCTCAGTCTCCAAAGCTCTTGCTCCAGATGTGGTTACCGTCGGAATCGAACTTGGCGACAAAGGCAGCGTAATCCGAGTTGCAAACCAACGGGTCGCCGCCAAAGTCCACGGTGCCGCTGATGTAGCCCACGAGAATCAGATTGTCCTCATTGTCCACTTCCAAACCCACTGCGGAGTCCCAGCCGACAGCGCCGAAGCGCCTGCTCCACAAGTGGTTCCCGCCAGAGTCGTATTGGGCAAAGAAGATGTCCCAAGCGTCCCCGACCGAGGTGAGCGGTCCGCCACCGAAATCCACCGTACCTTCGAATTGGCCGGTGAAGATGACGTGGTCCGAGCTGTTGGTGACAATCGACCGTCCTTGATTAAAAGGAGTCGAGCCCCCGCCAGCCATGCTCCACTGATGACCTCCCGTCGAGTCGAACCTGGCCAGGAACAGGTTCTCGTCCCCACCACCGATTAGCGTGCCACCGCCGAGGTCGATCTCGTCCTTGAATGATCCAGTGAGTAGCAAGTCCCCGGAGTCGTCGATCCAGATAGCTATCCCGGTGTCCTGGTTTGGCCCACCGAACCCAAGGCTCGACATGTGCTCGCCGTTCTCGTTGAGCGCGAGTAAAAAGAT
>JAUVAN010000344.1 GCA_030591725.1 Deltaproteobacteria bacterium | reverse complement strand
ATGGGATGGAAAACATTCAAACCGGGGAGACTCGTGTGCCCGCTTTGTGGGTACGACGGGACCACCCCACCCGATACGCACCGGAAAGATTACGATTCGCCTTCCTTCTACTGGCTGGAGAGCAATACGGTGGTTCGGGAGGTTATCGCCGTGTCCGGCAAGGCCGCAGAACGCGGAACCATCCAGATGGACGACTGCTATCACCTCCAGGACTGCGGGTTCAACCCGCGTATCCAGTGCGGTAGCTGCCGAGGCGAGTTTCCGGTTCCCGAAGGCGCGATGGGAGACTTCATCGACAAATTCGATGCGGACTGGTCCGAGATTCCTTCTGAAATTCAATGCCCGGAATGCGGTCGTATAGCGCGAGCGCAGTCCGAGTCGCTGCGCCGGTACAAATGCGGGACGTGCGGGCACGTGGAAGGAGGTGGATAGGATGGGACTTTGTTACCGCACTTCGAAATTCAGTAATATCTTATGGCGTGACCATCTGGAACTCTCCCAGTCTGGTCGCGCCCTGGTCAAACAAGGCATCGATAAACAGGGAGAATCCTTCGCGGGGTTCCCCGCAGATCTCCACGCCCGCCTCTACCTGCCCACCGAGCCCGATGAGAACGATGACTACCCCGAGTGGGCGGGCAAGCTGCACGGCATGTCCATCGAACTCGGAGAGTGGCACCAGCTCAAACTGATGACGGCACGCAACGGGTTCGCCAGCGGGATCGCCGCCGAGGTGATGCTCGAACAGTTGCTACCGCACGTGCCGGATGCGCCCGAAGCCGAGCCGGAAGGTGGAGATGGCGGCGGAGACAACGAACAGAAAGGAGAAAACAAACAGGAAGAACAAGATGGAGGGGAGACCCCAAGTGATGGTCCCTCCGATTCCGACATACGCGCCGCGCTTCGCAAGGCCGCACGTTCAGCGAGAGACGCCGTGCAGGATGCCGAATCCGCTATCGAAGGTATGGCCCCTGGCATCGGCGTCTCGCGTAACAACGGACCCGCAGATTTGAAGGCGATACGTGAAGCCCATGATCGGATTAAGAACTCCGACAGGCTCAGGAAGATAACCCAGATCGCTGGACGCCTAGAAAGAGTGGCTGCGTCGAAGAGGCGCTCACTCGTGAAGCCCAGTGTGGGCGAGATACATGGGGTGGGGATGGGGGATGACCTCAGCCGCATCTTGCCAAGCGAACTTGTTCAACTCAAACACTCAAAGCTGCGCCTGTCGCTGTTGGCGCGTATCCTCGAACACCGTGCGTTGTCCTATGCCCTCCAGGGAAAGGAACCCCTTGCCCGTGGGCCAATAGTGATCCTCCTCGATGAGTCCAGCTCCATGAGAAACGGCGGCAGAGACATCTGGAGCAAGGCCGTGTGCCTCGCGCTCCTATCCACAGCTACGAAGCAGCGGCGGGCCTTTTGCGTGATAGCCTTTAACGGCGCTGTCATCCGAGAAGTCTCCATCGAACCCGGCAAGGGGACACCGAAAGATATTCAAGACGCTCTGGATTTTGGAGCTAGGGGAGGTACCGATTTCAACGCACCCGTCCTCAGAGCAATGGAAATCATCCGCACGTCGCGCACCATGAAAAAAGCGGACGTCGTAATGATTACCGACGGGGAGAAAAATCTCGAACAAGAGACCATCGACGCCGCGAGGGAGCTCACCAGGGATGAAGGCGCCTCATGGTTCGTTGTCGGAGTAGGCCGTGAAGCTGCGAGGACCGTTCCGATTACCCTGGGGCCGATAGCGACAGAGCTTTACCAGGTAAATAATCCAGATGAGACAGACCTTGTCGTGCCCGTGATCAATCTTGAGAGAGGAGGGATGACATGACCGCACGTAAAATCATCGACGAGATTGCCCGTCACCCTCTCACCCAGGCCGTCATCGTCGTAGTTGTGCAGGGAATTCTGCGTATCTTCGAGCGGCGCCTGCCCAGGGAGAAGAAGCGATGAAACTTCCGGCCAAATGGAAGGATCGTCTCATCCTTGTGGGTGCCCTCATGTGGATAGGCTTCATGCTGCAGATCGTAATGGTCGTGGGCGGCGTGGTTGTCGACGTCATCGTGGGAATCATCAACGGCGCCGACTTCACACGGTCGCTGACGAAGCGGTTGCTCGCGCCGTGGTGGTAGAGAGGAAGGAGAATTTTAAGGAATAGCGGCGGCTCCTCTGACAAGGGGGGTCGCCGCGGTGGGGGGTGTTGGTTTTTTTATTCGAGCGGTCCAAATTCTCGGTCGAGGGTCCGAGACATTTCGTGCGCGATTTGCCTCATTACCCCATATTCAGGTCCATATTCCGGAACATTCTCCCCCGATGGTCCGACAACTATCCAGCCAACCGAGTTGCGTCGAGAGAAATCCGCGTACTTTTCGCCTAGTATCGGATCGACATGGGTTCCGCCGTCTTTGTTGGCAAGGGCCAGTACAATTTCACTTCGGCTGAGAGTCATGTTTTGCTGACCGATGACCACCGGCTCGGCCCGCCATTCGTCGAAACCACAGGTGCGAAAAGACAAAGAAGGTGGAAAGTCATCCAGGCGAGGCATGAACTCCAAGTACTCGTTGCCAGCTTCAGTCAGTCCAACCCTTATCCTCGTCAGGTGACTACCCTTCAAGCGATTGTTTGGATCGCACTTTCCAGGTGTTGTCACGTACTGGATGTCTTTCTTGTTCAGTTGGGTCAGCAGGGAAATCGAATTTCGAGTATCGTGCACAAGCACCCGAACGGAAGTTGCCAATCTTTTAGCTTCTCCCTTATAGCCCTGGTCATATGACGTGGAAGAAAGAGAGAGTGCTTCGCGCGCGTCTCGGAGATGTCGTTCGAGGTCTCTTTGATCCTGTTCCATCTTGACTACTTCATTTCCTTGGTGGCTCGGTCCGTTCCCACTTCCGGCCTGGTTTCTGCGTTGGTGGTAAACGATCATCTCCGGGTTCGATTGTGACCTCTCGGGGTTTTGGGACTTCTCCGCCCCGGGGGCCTCTCTCGACGTACTCACCCGGCCTGGCTGGTTTCTCCCCTGGTTTCTGGGTTTTTGACATTTTCGTCTCCTACGTAGCGTTCGCCTCCGACATAGTTTTCGCGCCAGGCAGGAACATCACCTCTCCCACTTTAGTTCCCAACTTCGATCCCGCCCACCCAGCAAGAACACACGTGAAGACCTGAGCCCACCACGGCATTCCGCGAGACAGGTAGGCCGCTCCCAGAGCACCAAGGGCAGCTCCGCCCGCCGAGAAAACATTTACGCCTGCACGGCGAAGTAAGTCCTCGAAACTTATTTCATGTTGAATCCATTTTACCACGTCCTTGGCGGTTGAAATGATTACGTCGACGACCGCCCCCACAAGAACAGTACGTCGAGCCGCAGCGTGGAGCAGCTTGCCCTTGTATGCGGTGCCAGCCTTTGTAAGAAAATTTTCGACCAACAAGGATGTCTGAAGAATAGTACGTGCGGCATTTTCCGCACTACCTGCGAGCACCTGCTTGACTCGTGCCGGATCGATACCGCGTCCCTGCGCTATGGCTTCTACAACTTCAAACAACATGCCCTGGCCGAAGCTCCAGATAAACGACTGAGCACCAGCTCCTACTGCGAGTCCGGCCTTTGCTCCCAACCCGAGCATCGGCTCACCACGAAGCGAATGCTCGAGGATCTGCCGGGCCTCCTCTTCGGCGCGCTCGCCACTTAACGGGTGGGCGCGGGTATCATTGTGGGAGATGTGATCGGTAGTGCGAGCAAATGCATCTGGATAGCGTTGCCGCATTTCTTCCCGCGCCTCGGTGTTTATCACAACCTGGGGAGCCATGGACCGCTGAGCTTTCTGAGCCAGGTATTCCGGCCTGCCAACACCAACCTGGGCACCGTTCACTCGTACCGGACCCTTCAACACCTCCAGATCGATGTGAGGATCGTTCGCTACTGGATTCGGACGGCTCCAATACGGCTGAAATGTCCAACCAGCATTGGTTGTCAGTTCAGCGGCTTGACGAAGTTCAGCCATATGGCCTTTGCCCTGTCGTGCAGCGGTAACTGCCGCAAAAGGGATGGTGTTTCCTTTTTGAACCTCGGATCGGGCTCGTCCTAATGAACCTCCCCGCTTCAGAAACCACTCACCGTGTTGAGAAACCGCTGCGTTACCGATAGCCTCAACGACCAAAGGTGGGATATTTCCAGTCTGCATACTCATCTTTTCCTTCCAAACAACTAAGATATGGTGGCGCTCGTAATTGATTCTCCATGCGATCTACCGTATGCACGACTGAACGTGTGTCAAGCATTCCGCAACCTCGTTTAGTGATCATTATAACCTCACCCATCAGACATCCTCTGTCGCACCCCACCATTACCATCCCGATATGGTCGAAAAATGGCGTCTCACGCTGTGGTTGGAGGAAGGACGGGCTTTCAATAACGATGGACGACTGAT
>JAUVAN010000385.1 GCA_030591725.1 Deltaproteobacteria bacterium | reverse complement strand
TTCATTCCATCACGTTTTCCGGGTTGAGTGTTGCGCCGGAGTTCCCACCCCACAACCGCAGGCGGCCGGAATCGGCCAGGTTCTTGGGGAACAGGATCTTCTTCCTGCCCGGCAACACACGTTCCATGGTCTCTATCGTCATCCTCGTTCGGGTCGTCTCGGGGTGGTCGGCAAAAACTTCACGGCGCTCTTCGAAAGCAACGGATCGGCCCTCGCTTTGAGCTACCTTCTCTATCGCCATGGCCTCGGCGCCGGCCGCCAGCTTTGTCGCCTCGCCTCGAGTTCTGGGCAGCGCGTCCTCGCCTGCCGCGTGCGCCTGGTGAATCCTGGTTTCGCGATCCTCCATGGCGCTGGCCACGGCTCTAAAGGAAGACACGACGCGTTGTGGCGGGTGGAGGTCTACCGGGTACACACCGAGGATCCGAACACCTATTCCGTACAGGTCCAGCAGGGCCTGGATTTTCGTGCGCGCCGGATCCGATATCTCCATGCGCCGAGTTGTGAGAATCGCGTCGATACGCTCCTTTGCCATGTGCTCCCGCAGCACGCTCTCGGATGTGAGCCTCACCAGGTCGCGGTTCTTGGCGTAGTCGAAGAAGAACGCCGTCGGATCATCTATTTCGAACATCACGGAGAACTTGGCCTCCAGTTGATTCTCGTCACCCAGAAGGTACAGGGACTCCTCGGGCTTGCTGTTGGAGATGGTGAAGAAGCTGTGCCAGCCGGTGTCAAAATCGATCTCGGGGTTTTCTCGCCACTTCTTGATGAGATCAGGATCGGTCCTGAAACCCAGATCGGTCTTGCGGGTCTCACGCACGCTGAAGATACGAACCTCCTCGAAAGGCCACGGCAGGTGGTAGTGCAGCCCCGGCTCGATGTCCTTCTCCACCAGCTTGCCGAGCCGGATCCGGTATCCCGCCTCGCTCGGACCGACCTGGTACATGCCACAGGCCAGATAGGCGGCGAGCACGCATATCAAAAGAACGGCCACCCTGAACCTTCGATGGTGTTTTCGTTGTCCAAATACCGACAGCAGCCGACGGAAAAACTCCTTGATGTTTTCCGCCTTGCCGCGCCAGTCCAGACGTCTGAAGCTGAACCCCAGCAACGCCAGCAGTACCACGGCCATGGAGAGGGAAAACACGGACGACGATCCGGTCAAGTCCATGGGGGTATCGGACGGCAACACCGTCCAGCCGGTGAACGCCAGGAGGGCGTTGAGCGCCAGGCCCGCGACGATGGATGTGAAGGCTATGGTCACGAGGTAGATGGCGAGAAACACGCGTCCAAAGGACTTGTAAATGATCATTATGGTGGCGAGGTTGGTGGCCGGACCCGCCAGCAGGAAGACGAGGGCGGCGCCCGGAGAGAGCCCCTTGAGAATGAGCATCGCGGCGATGGGGGTGGACTCGACCGCGCAAACGTACATGGGGATGCTGATGGCCAGCATGAAGAGCATGGTACCCATCTCGCCGCCGGGAATCTGGTCGAACCAGCCTGCCGGCACTAACGCGGCGATCGCACCCGCGATAATGATCCCGATAACCAGCCACAGGGAAATGCGGTCGAGCATCTCGACGAAGCTGTACCGAAGGGAACTCGCGAGCACCCGGTGCAGGGGTACGTGATCTGGAGTGTCTTGTTCTTGGTCTGTCGGAGCCTCGTCTTTTTTTAAAAACAGAGAAGAGATTGCCGCCTTTATGGAGCGCCACAATCCCAAAAAGCCGATGGCAATCTGATCTTCCACATCGTCGTTCGTCGTGTCTTGTGAGGATTCCTCTGAGGTATCCGAATCGCCTGTGTTGCCCACGGCAATGGAGACGACCGCAGCTAACAAGGATGCGAACAGCGCGGCGATGGGGCGGACGACGGCCATTATCGGTCCGAGCAGACCCCAGGATATCACTACTGTGTCCACGCTCGTCTCGGGTGTGCTGGTAAGAAACGACAGGCGTGCCTCCCGGCTGGCGCCCTTGTCGCGCAGCCCGAGGGTCAGCGGTACGACACCGCAGGAACATATCGGCAGCGGGAGGCCGAGCAGGGCGGCCCATAGCGCGCTCTTCAGATTGGGCTCCCCCAGGTATCGGCGAGCCGTGCGGGCTCGAAGCAGGATCTTGACCAGACCCGCCAGGAGCAGACCCAGCAGGAGATATGGCGCCGTTTCCAGCAGTACAACCCAGATCATGGTCAATATATCGAGCGCTATTTTCATTGTCTACGCTTCTGGGGGACGCTCCATTGTTGGGTGTCCCACCACACGGGAGTCTACCAAGCAATCTTGACTTCATACATAAAAACCGAAAGATCGTCGCCATGACCTCAAAACTCTTTACTCCAGGCCGGTTAGGTCCGCTGACATTGCGGAACCGATCTATTCGATCCGCCGCATTCGAGGGGATGTGTCCCGGGGGCGTCCCGTCCCAGTCCCTGGTGGCGTATCATCGCGCCGTCGCGGCGGGGGATATCGGGATGACGACCGTCGCGTATGTTTCGATCTCGCGTGAAGGCCGCTCGTTTTCTCATCAGGCCTGGATGCGCGAAGAGATCGTTCCACAGTTCAGGGAGCTCACCGATGCGGTCCATGACGCGGGCGCCCTCGCGTCAGTACAGCTGGGCCACTGCGGGAACATGTCCGATCGCCACGTCTCCGGGGCGAGGCCCATGGCGCCCTCTGCGGTTTTCAATCTATTCGGTTTGGCGTTGCCCCGCGCAATGACGGAGGCTGACATCGAAGAGGTTGCGGATCAGTTCGCGGAGTCGACCCGCCTGGCGCAAAGGGCAGGCTTCGACGCTGTGGAGATTCACGCGGGTCACGGATACCTGGTCAGTCAGTTCCTGAACCGTCACACCAATCGCCGTCGGGACAAGTGGGGTGGTTCTATTGAAAACCGCGCCCGGTTCGCGAGGCTGGTCATCGCAAAAGTAAAGGAAGCGGCGGATCCCCAGATGGCGGTCATCGCCAAGATGAATCTTCAAGACGGCTACAAGGGTGGGATGGAGATCGATGAGGCGATTCAAGTGGCGAAGATGCTGGAGAAAGATGGGATCGACGCTCTGGTGCTGAGCGGTGGATTCGTCAGCAAGACACCGATGTACGTCATGCGTGGAGACACTCCTTACAAGGAGTTCGCGAAGGGTGAGCGCAGGGTGCTCGCCAAAATCGGACTGCTCTTGTTCGGACGTTTGCTGGTCAAGACGTATCCGTTTAAAGAAGCGTACTTTCTGGAGGATGCGATCAGGGTTCGCCAGAGCGTCAAGGTGCCACTCGTATTAGTGGGAGGCCTCAAATCCAGGGTCGTTATTGATGATGTACTGTCACAGGGTTTCGACTTCGTAGGGATGGCCAGACCGCTGATTGCGCAGCCTGACTTCGTAGCACGGCTTCAAAGAGGTGAAATCACCGAGTCGCCCTGTGAGCCCTGCAATGAATGCGTGGCCCTCATGTATCACGATGAAGCATCGTGCCCGAAGTTGGATTCCAACTAAAACGATCAGAAACGATCAGTGTCAGACACATTTGGGTTATCGAGGAAGCGGCATGTTCAAGCGCGGGCGCGTTACTTTGATCATCTCTATAAATGTCTCAATAGAGGCACGAGCGGCTGTTTTCACCCGCCGATGTCGCGAAATGGCCGAGAGAAGGACTCCCCATCGATGTTGGGATGTTGCAAAGACGAGTCCGCACACACCGGTGCGAAGAAGTTCGTTATTGAGTGACTTGCGGTTGCCGGCGGTCAGGCCGCGAACTTGAATTTCGTGACAAGCGGCGGACGAAACGTGCCCGGCGGGAACTCCACATCGAAACAT
>JAUVAN010000262.1 GCA_030591725.1 Deltaproteobacteria bacterium | reverse complement strand
TGGCGTTGATCCTGCTTCCCATTGCGTTGGGCGCGCACCTGGGATGTGAGAAAAACACCAGTGTCGGAGACAGCGACTCGGGCACGAGCACGGACACGGATACCGACACAGACACGGATACCGACACGGACACTGGCGTTCCAATGTATGCGGAGCTCTGGTATTCCGCAGAGAATATGCTGGTATACATTTCTCTTGATGAGAGCGACGGTTCCGTGTCGGATATTGTCAGCAGCGCTTTCACCACTCTGGATGATGGACATAATTGCATCACAATGCTCGAGGATGGATCTCTTCTGGGCTCGCGTCTGAGCGATACAGATTCCCATTCATATTTCTACCATATTCCCGATCCTCCCCGGGACGGGAGCCCGGTCACATGGACGGATCTCGGAGTCATGCCCGACGACATCATGATCGAAGGTCTGTACACAGATTGCGACGGACGCCTGTACGGCATGGACACGGGGCTGGACGCGTCTTCTTCGACGGGAAACCGGCTCCTGCGATTCACCGGCGATTACCTGGCAAGCGATTTCACGTTTGTTGTGGTCAGCGATCTCTCCTCGGCGGTTGTGGCGGATATCGACGACATGAGCCCGGGGATCGCGAGCAACGGCGACATCACGGACAATCCCGGATTCGCGATCGATTCGTGTGATGTGTACGACTTCGACTACGAACTCGGCACCGGCTCGCTGGTCGGAACCGGCGGAACGTGGGGGATCCACGCCCTCGGTGGAGATCTGTTTACTGACGGTGCGCCCAGGCTGTACCTTCTTTCAATGGATGCCGAGTTGTTCGAGATGGATCCATCAACCTATGTGCTTTCCGGTATCCTCGGCACTGGACCGGCGACCACCAGCGTCTGCGACGGCTGGACCGGACTGGCGGGCCCGTTGACGGATTGCGAGAGCAACTTCATCCCCGAATGAGTAAACTCCCAGTCAAGAGGGGCAAGGCTCTACACGTACTGTCCCAGCGGCCCTCGATGACCGGCAGCGGGATCACCCTCGACTCGATGGTCGACATCGCCGGCGAGACCGGATGGGATCAGCACGCCGTCGTCGGATCTCCCGTTTCAAGCCCCTCCCCTGACGTCGGAGGGCTTCCGCGCGGCAGCATCAGCCCTCTCCTGTTCGACAGCTTACCACTGAATTTTCCGATCCCCGGGATGAGCGACGTCATGCCCTACCCCAGCACCCGCTTCTCCTCGATGTCCGAGGCCCAGCTAAAAACTTACGCAGACTCCTGGCAACGCCATCTCAACGAAATCATCGATCACTTCAAACCAGACATCATCCATTCACATCACATCTGGCTTTTGAGTTCCATCATCAAGGACGTGGCGCCTGACATACCGGTGATCACCCACTGCCATGCGACCGGACTGCGTCAGATGACCCTCTGCCCGCACCTGGCCGATCGTGTATCGCGGGGCTGCTCGAGAAACGAACAGTTCGCCGTGTTGCACTCCGAGCATGCGGAGAAGCTCGCCGAAGTGCTCCACCTGCCGACACACAGGATTCACCTCGTCGGCGCGGGATACGACGAAAGAGTCTTTCACGCCGAACACCGATTGAAAGCTCAGAACACGAACATCATTTACGCAGGCAAGTTCAGTCACGCAAAGGGGCTCCCGTGGCTGCTCGACGCGGTGAAAAACCTGACCCCAAAGCACTCCGGGCTCACCCTCCACGTTGCGGGGAGCGGCGCCGGTGCCCAATCGGAAGATCTCCGTGAACGGATGATCTCCATGTCGCCCACGGTCGTGCTCCACGGGCAGCTCACCCAGATAGCTCTCGCGGATCTCATGAGACGCTGCAAGATCTGCGTGCTGCCCTCGTTCCATGAAGGTCTTCCCCTGGCGCTTGTAGAGGCGTTCGCGTGCGGCTGCCGGATCGTCTCAACCCGCCTGCCCGGTGTGGAAGACGGTCTCGCGCCTTCCCTTGGAGCGGCCCTGGATCTCGTCTCGATGCCGAGGCTCAGAGACGCGGACATACCGCTGGAGCAAGACATCCCGGCGTTCGTGGAGGAGCTGACGGACACACTGGACGCGGCTTTGAATGCGCCTCCTGTCGATACCGCCTCCGTCGCTTTCAGTACAAGCCTCGCGCCGTTCACCTGGCGCGCAGTCTTCAAGAGAGTCGAGAAGATATGGAAGGCCGCCATCGGCTAACTATTCTCACCCTATCGCCAGTGGATACGATATAGTTGAGGAATCGTCATGGAACCCAAGATAAAGAGAAACCCAAAGCGGCGACACGGCCCGGTGGACAGGGTCAGGGTCCCGGTGGGCGTGGAGAAGATTCTATACCACGCTGCTGATGACGATGAGTTCAAGCGACTGCTGCTGGAAGACAGGGAAGCGGCGATCGCAAGCACGAACGTGCGGCTTAGGGAGTCGGAGGAAACGGTCTTGAAAATCGTGTCCGACGATGCTCTGGATGCAATGATCGATAGAATAGTCGCTAGAAATCCCAAACGACGCAGATTCATGGGGTTGGTAGCGGCCGCAGCCGCGTCTCTGGCTGCGGGGACGGCGGTGATTGGCTGCGACGAGGTCGAGACCAAGTATGACAATTACGATTCGGGAGGTTGCGATATCGATACCGACATTGATACCGACACGGACACCGACACGGACACCGATACCGATGCGGACACCGACACGGACACCGACACGGACACCGATACCGATACTGACACTGACGGGGACGCCGGTAGCGATAGCGGGGATACCGATTTGGATTCCGGGCTGTAGGCGTGAGCGATAAAAAGGACACGAAAAACATGAGTGACGAGACAAAGCGAGCAGGTCGAAGCGGCTCTATCAAGGGCTCATGGAAACGACGTGGGGTTTCGAACGACGCCGAGGTGCCTGTCAATCTGGAGCGGATCCTGATCATGGCTGCGCAGGACGAGCAGTTCCGCGAGCTATTGTACGACAATCGCGATGAGGCGCTTTCGAGGAGCGGTATCATCTTCACTCCGTCTGAGGAGGCCGTGTTCAGTGCGATGCCGCAACAAATGCTGGAGGCGATGATATCGCGGTTCAAACCGGCCAGGCAGCGCAACCGACGATTTCTCAAGAACGTCGCGACGGCGGCGATGGTGGGCGGTTTACTAGTCGCTTCTTGCGACAATCCCGACGATGCGATTGCCTGTGGTGGCGTCGGGCCGGACATAGACTCCGACAGCGACGGCGATACGGATACGGACACAGATACGGACACCGATACCGAACCGGACGCCGGAAACGACGGCGGGTAGCTTACTTATTGAGGGGACTTATGAAAAACGATGACATGACTAACGAACCGGATCTCACCATCGTCGGCGGACAACCCGGCGGGAGAAAGAGACTGTCGACCAGGGTGAAGGTGCCGGTGGGACTTGAAAAAATTCTCTACCACGCGGCCCGTGACCAGAGTTTCAAGAAGTTGCTTCTGGCGGATCGAGACGCCGCAATCGAAAAGAGCGGTGTGAGCTTGCGACCCTCGGAGCGAGCGATGTTGTCCGTTGCTTCCAATACAGACCTCGACGCGATGATCGAGCGTATTGAAGTCAAGAATCCCCGCAAACACAAGTTCATGAACCTCGTGGCGGCGGCGGCAACGTCTCTGGCCGCAGGAACGGCAGCTCTTGGCGGTTGCGATATAGATACGGACAGCACGAACAACTACGCCGATGCGGGAACAGGTCCGGACATGGATTCCGACATTGACGGCGATACGGATACGGACACAGATACGGACACCGATACCGAACCGGACGCCGGAAACGACGGCGGGGACAACTAACTAAATGGCGGACATTACATTCATCAACCTGAACATGCTCTTCGTCCGTTACTCCGATGCGTACGACAAGGAGCTCCACCTTCCCCTCGGTTTGCTCTACCTCACAAGCGTGCTCGAGAACGCGGATTACGAAGTGGACCTCCGCGACTATCAGACCTGCGACTCCGACGATCCGTTCGACATGGATACCTTCGTCGAGTTCTGCTCGGATCCGGCGCCGATCATCGGATTGTCGTGCATGGCCAATCTGCTGCAGTTCACCATACTTGCGGCAAAGAGGCTGAAGGAGCGCTATCCGGACACAACGATCGTGCTCGGCGGAGTCGGCGCGAAGGCCGTGGAAAAAAAAGTTCTCGAGAGGTTCTCCTGGATCGACATCGTCGCCCAGGGGGAGGCGGAGAACTCGATCATCCCGCTCATCGAGGCGCTCAAGAACAGCGAGGATCTGACCGGTGTTCCCGGGGTGTTTTTCAGGACGGCGGACGGGACCGTAATGTGCAACGAGCCTCCTGCGAGGATAGAAGACCTCGACACGATCCCCAGGCCTGCTTATCACCGCGTGGACCTGAACGCGTATGACGCGTACGGCATGGTCTCTTCGAGAGGGTGTCCCTACAAATGCACCTTCTGCTCGGTCGCTCCCATCTGGAATCACAAATGCTACTTTCGTTCGCCCGAAGATGTTGTGGCCGAGATGAAGGAGCTTCACGAGGCGGTGGGGGTGGAGCTGTTTTTGTTTCAGGACGAGTTCTTTGTTTCTTCCAAGCAGGCGGTGATGCGATTCTGTGACGCTCTCGAAAAGAGCGGCCTGGACGTGAAGTGGAAGGCCTTTGCGCGCGTGGATCTCGCCGACGACGAGATGATGGGGGCGATGGCGAAAACCGGATGCCTGGAGATCCGTTTCGGCATCGAGACCGGCTCGCAAGCGATGCTGGAGAGAACCTCGAAAGGGTTCACGCCGGAGATGGCCGTCGACGTGGTTTCCAGAGCGACGCAGATCTTCCCCCGGGTAGATACGTTCTTTATCTGGGCGTACCCGGACGAGTCGATGGACGATTTCTACAAGTCACTGTTTCAGATGATCTCGTTTCGCCTCATGGGCGCCAGGATTCTTCCCTCGCTTCTGTGTCTCTTGCCGCAGACCCAGATGTATATGGATCTGGGTGAAGACCGGTTGCGGAACCTCGAGTTCTGTGAGGAGCTTCTGCCCGAATACGTCATCACCGGTCACGAAGTGTGCGAGGTGGGATCGGTATCCATTCAACCCAGGCACGCGCCTATTTTCGATTTCATAAAGGAGCACAAGGATCTCTTCCCCGGCTTCTTCCTCCTCGACGTGGATGAGAACATCCGACCCAAACTGCAGATCTTGCAGGAGCACGGCTTTTATACCAGGGCCGACCGGGAGCTGAGAGATCTCGACTCCTGCGGCGCACATTCTCCCAGAGTGTGAAAAGCACCGGAGCATCGGCCGCGAACTATTTCAGGACGGTCGTCGTTCCTTGGCGCACGATCACAACCGAACACTTGGCCTGTTCGGCTATCATGGCGGAGAACGCCCCGATCGAGTCGTCCATGAAAGTGCTCTCCGACGTGCCCACCACCAGCATGTCCAGATCCGCCGACCGCTTCACCAGCACATCGAGTGGGTTGTCCGACCTCAAGAGCTCCGTGTTGAACGGCACCAGGCTGGTGTGACGCTCGATGGCCGCCATCTGGATGTGCCTGGAGTGAGCCAGGTCCTTGCTCTCGAATTGCTCGGGCACCACATTCATGTACGTGACCTCACCCTGGAAGTCCTCCGCAATGGTCATGGCCACCTTCACCATCAACGGCAGGTTCCCCTGGCCGCCCAGGGCCACCCCTATCCTCCTGGGGGTCACGTCGTGAGTGAGCTGGAGGAAGACCAGGTCGTTGCGCACCTTCGTGGCGATCTTCTCAACCAACTCCGACGGGCCTGCCCCCGGCGCGGACGACCACCCCATGATGATCATCCGAACCCGTTCCTCTATTGACGCGTGAATTATCCCGTCGGCCAGATCATTCGCCGCCCTCACGACGGGTCTCACGTTGAACCCCTTCACGTTCGCCAGCTGGTTGGCCATCTCCGTGGCCTCAAGGGCATCGGCGGTGCCGGCGGTGCTCAACAGAGCTTCACGAGGGCTCTTCCCCTGCGTCGTCTTGACGACCCGCAGGGCGACCACCTCCCCTCCGTCGGGGGGCAACAGAGCCCTCGACAGTGAAAACAGGGACTCGAGCGTGTCAGGATTGGCCATGGGCACCAGGATCCGCTCCCCTTTCTTGAGGAAGTTGA
>JAUVAN010000073.1 GCA_030591725.1 Deltaproteobacteria bacterium | reverse complement strand
ATGCCAGCCTGGAGCAGCAACTCATCTATGCAGTGACCAACCCCGTCAAGGACGGCCTCGTGGACAGGGTGTCCCACTGGAAAGGGTTTTCGTCGTACAAGCAATTGGCGACGGGAAACGTCGAGGCATTCACTAAAACCGTGACGGTTTCATCGATCATTTTCGGCCAACTGGGTGTACTTCCCCCTATTCTCAACCAATTATTGTGCGCTGAACTGTTCTCGTCTCGAACTCGGGCGGGTTCTCAATCACCTTCTTGACAGCGCACTGGTTGGCGGCGCGAACCAGCGACTTGTGATACTTGGACGGAAAGTCGGGCGGGACCTCGATGTCGATTTCCACCTTATCTATTCCCCCTCCCTCCCTCGATATGACTCTCTGAACCAGCCTGATATCGTCTGTCGGAATATTCCTGACCTGGCAGAACCTCAGCACGTAGATGCCGGCGCAAGTACCGATCGAGGCCAGGAAGAGGGAGAAGGGTTCCGGCGCCGAACCGTCACCACCGGAGAGTTCGGACTGGTCGGTGCGTATCACCCGATTTCCCATGCCGGCATCTACTTTCAAATTTCCCGGAAAACTGATGGTCATCTCGCTCGTCATGTCGATTGGCCTTTCTATACAAATTTGCCGTCGTGGAATGGCATAACCATCTCTAGAAAACATGGAAGAGCATGAAGATCCTTTTGATGAAAAAACAATATTGTAAGGCAAGCAGGAGGGTCCGGCTCTCCTAATATTCGTTGATGATATCGAAGTCTGCGGGGTGCCCGGCGGGGATTCGCATAAAACCCACCGGGTTGTCCCGAACAGGCTCGCGAACGATGTCGCACGCGCCACCACCGCTTGCGCCCTTGCAGCGCAAAGTCTCCAGCCAATGGTAGCGAAGCACCACATCCTCATCGGGATCGGTTCCGGTCACCGAGATGAGGTTCATGGAGGCCTTCACCTCCCCGGATCCCCGCGCGAAGAAACTCACCGGCAGCCTGGACTCGAAGATCACGTGGTGCCCGATCTCGGCCACCCTGGTGAGCATGCTCGGAGAATCGTAGAAGCGCTTGAACGTCACCGACGCGATCACGTACCTGACGGAGTAGGTCTCCAGAAAGCGCCGCAGCTCGCCCCTGGGCAGCATGCCGACGGGATATCTTCGAAAGAAGTTCGCAGCGGAATGCTGCAGATTTCGCAGACGAAACCCACCGAGCACCTGCATGTCCGTCTTCCAGGCCAGTAGCTCACCAAGGGTCCAGTTCTCCACCGCCACGCGCCCGTCGTACCCCTTGTGATTCTCCAGCCACCACGCCAGAAGAAGGAAATCCTCGTGTATCGGTTCGTGCGCAAAGACCTTGTGCTCCGGATATCCGATGTTTCCAAACCCGATCATGTCGGTGACGCGCGGCTTCTCATCCACAAGCGCTGCCGCCTTCGGAACGCCGTCCGGGATGAAATATAGCGCGTCTCGAATCAGCCGGGGCGCCGCCACCAGCAGGATAATCACCCCGAGCAGGCGCGCGGTAAGTGGCAACCCGGCCAGGGCACGGGTCTCCACGATCCGTTGCACCAGGTACGCGGCTGGGATCACGGACAGGAAGATCAACGGCGCCGCAAAACGATACGGCTGAACCTGTTGCCCGAAGTGAAAATACCCACCCACATAAGTCATGATAGCAAGCGAGATCAGGCCCACCGCGAACATGAGAAACCGCCTGTCCCCGTCCTTCTTCCAGTAGAACAGCGTGACCGCAGCGGCCGCCAGGGAGATGAACCTGAAACCGCTGCGCATACCGGCGCCGCCGGTGACCGACCGATCGCTCACCAGGCCGAAGTAGTCGGTGAACAGGTGATCGAGCGTGCTCGCGCCCAGGTACCCCGAGTCCAGAATGTAGTGCCAGAAACGTATCGCGACGGCCAGCCAGTACCAGTTCACCGCGATGGTGAGGAGCACCACCCCAGCGATGGACAGGTGTTGCTCGATCTTGAGCGAGCGAAATCGACTCGCATACAACACGACCATGGGCAGGGCCAACATGAAGAAGATGTAGGGATGAATCAGGTGACCCAATGCCATCACCACCGCCAGCAGGATCACACGCCACCGACGCCGGTCCGCGAGGTAGTTATAGAATAGGGCAAGGGGCAACAGGAACAGGAAGCTGGCAAGGGAATAGGCAGTCATCCCCTCCCACCAGGCCCAGTGGATGAAGCCGTCGAAGAACCAGACGGCCAGGCCCAGGGACATGGCGATGAGCGCCGACGACCTGTTCAGTCCGAACATCCGCGCGCTGAAGAAAATGACGATGGGGCACATGATGTGTGCGAAGAGCAAAAAAAGGTTGAAGGCCAGCCCCCTTGGCAACCCCATCTTCCACAGGGCAAAAGTCCACAACTCCCAGGCCTTGTTGTCCGCGTCGAAGATGGTGCCGTTGGGATATCCAGCGAGCATCTGGGGATCGTAGGCCCAGCTCTTGCCCCACCCGTCCAGGGCCTCCGACACCCTGTAGGCCTGCTCCACGTGGGTATCCAGATCGCGACCGGAGATCGGCAGATCGCCGAAGATCACATGGGGAGGCTCGAAATAGAACACGAGCAGCACGTAGACCAGGAGCACCAGCGCGAGGCAAAGCCAGTAGACGTACTTGCTCTTCCCAAAAAGCGCTCTCGAGATCTTGTCGCGATCAATCATTCTCCGGTGGCCCCGGTTCCTCCATATTATCACGGTTTCTTCCGCTTACGGAAACAAGAGCGTATCAATAGACCGGATTGACCGAAACAAACTTGTGGACTTTTGGCCTATCATAAAAAAGACTTGAGTCGCAACACGAGCACAGCCATCAACGAGATCGACATGCGCAGACTGTTCGGCCTTCACCTTCTGGACAATCACTTTCCCGCCCTGCACGGGATGCGAGTCATCGGCATTATCTCCGTGCTTCAGATCCACGTAACGATCGTCCTGCGCCGGGGCAATCTGATTCCGCCCACCAACATAACCGCCCTGTCCAGAAACATCTTTTTCGGGATGGATCTTTTCTTCATCCTGAGCGGGTTCCTCATCGGTTCGATCCTTTTATACAACTATGAAAGTAAATCCGGCCTCAAGGGAGTCGCCCGGTTCTACGCCAGACGGCTCTTTCGCACGGTCCCGCTCTACTGGTTCACGTTGATCCTGCTTGTGCTCATCCCCCCGCTCATCTTCCCTGCTCTCGCAGGCCGCGAGTTCGCCGCGTGGCGCGACTTCCTCTACCTCACCAACTACGGGCACAACATCCAACAAACGTCCATCGCGTTCTGGGGCTGGTCCCTGTGCGTGGAAGAGCACTTCTACCTGGCTGTACCCGTGGTCATGCTAGCGCTCATGAAGGTCTCATCATCACGGGGAAGGCTGGCGATCCTGGTCGGCGCGTGGCTCGCTGCCTTCGGCCTGCGCATGTGGATCTTCTTCTCCCACGAAGGGTTCTGGACCAAACAGGATCTCTTCGAGCAGATGTACATTCCCACCCACGCCCGGCTGGACATCCTCATCGCGGGTATTTTTCTGGCGTACGTCCAGCGGTATCACGGCGCGACCATCAAGCGATGGGGCGAGCGCCGGTGGGTTCGAGCGGCCGGGTACACCATCTCCCTCCTTTGCCTGATACTGCTTCTATACCCCCGCTTTTTCGGTCGCGAATTCGAACCGTTTTTGCGCGTGCTCGGGTGGGGAACCATCACCAGCATCATGTACGTTCCGCTGGTTCTCATCATGATCAACGGCAGGGATCTGGTACACCGATTCCTCGGTCTTCCGTTATTCAGACGGGTAGCCACCCTCGGTTACGGCATCTACCTGGTTCACATCCCCGTCTGCATACCGCTCGTTCCCCTGGCGCGATGGGCCATCTATGATCTTCACCTGTCGACCACTCTGGTATGGGCCGTGATGCTCGCGTTGCTGGTGCTCGGGTCAATCGCCGTGTCGTACGTACTTCATCTTATTGTCGAGAGACCCATGCTCGCATTGAGAGACAAGGTCGCCCCTTCGGACAGACGGTAACTAATTTTTTTCCTTGCGCTGTCATACGGCGCTGTCGCCTGAACCACTATCCTACAGAATGTCGCTGCGCAGCTATTGAGCGAACAACAACACGACGCGGCTCATTGAGCCTGTCTTGAGAAGGAGTTAAAAAATGAAACGCACACATCTGGTAACAGCCGTTGTTTCGTTGATGGTCTTTGCATTTGCGTTGAACGTCGAAGCACGTTCCAGGCGCGGTCATCGGAGCCACAAGGATAAGGGAGCAATGGCGGCACGGCTTTGCGAGAATCTCGATTTGACCGCCGAGCAGCAGGCCAAAGTGGAAAATCTGAGAGAAGAGGCGAAGAGCGAGACAACGGCCCTTCGCCAGAAGCTCGACGAACTGAGAAAAGAAATGCACTGGCTCTGGAACGCCGAGAATCCCAACGAAGACGCCATCATGACCAAGATCGAGGAGATGAGCGCCGTCAAACTGGAGCTGAAAAAGATTAGCGCGGAGCTCCGGTTGGACATTAACGCCCTGCTCACCCCCGAGCAAAAGGCAAAGGCCGTCGAGTTGAGGGAACAGCGTCGGGAACGTCGCGGGGACATGAAGGGAAAGCGCGGTCGCGGTCAGAACAAAGGCGACAGATCGTTTCGAGGCGGTCCCTCCACCAACATGGCCTGGTAGGGTTCTCCTGCGGGTTTTCCAGCAACAGTCATTCCCACCTCAACGAGAACCAGTGGATTTCCATTGCGGCACATTAACATATATGTTATGTTACTACCATGAAATTCGGAGAACTGCTACAGATCGTCAGGGGCGAGCCGGTCTTTACCACCGGGCTTTTACTGGCTGGTGAGTCGAGCCCGTCCTCTATCCGCGCCCAACTTTCCCGCTGGGTGCGGGAGGGCAGGATCGTCAAGCTGAAGCGGGGATACTACGCCCTGGCAGAACCGTATACAGACAGCGCCCCGTCGCCCTTCGCAATTGCGAACGCCATGGAACCGGCATCTTACGTGAGCTGCCAGTCGGCGCTTGCCTGGTACGGCCTGGTCCCAGAGCACGTTCCCTCAGTCGTCTCCGTCACCTCTGGTCGCACCGGAGCGATCGCCAACGGGTTCGGAACCTTTATCTACAGACACTTTAAACCCTCTCTTCTCTGGGGGTTCGTTCATGTAGAGTTGCCTGGCAATAAGAGCGCGCGAATGGCCCTCCCCGAGAAGGCGCTGCTCGATTTGATCTACCTTGAGCCATCTGCAGACAGCGCCGATTACCTCGAGGAACTCAGGCTTCAGAATACCGAACAACTCGACAGCCAAACGCTGGCATCGTTCGCCGGGCGCTTCGGCAAGCCAAAGTTGATGAGAGCGGCGCAAAGACTTGACTCCTCTTTCGACAGAGAGGAGGCGCCACTTCGATGAAAGAGGAACTTCGCCGGATAATTCACGAAGCAACAACCGACCTTTCTGCTCAGAACGGGGTCAGGGAATATCTGCAGGCCAGGATTCTCGGCCTCATGCAAGAGGCGGGAGCGATGATCCCCCTCGCCTTCTGCGGCGGCACCGCCCTCCGTTTCCTGTACTCGCTGCCGAGGTTCTCCGAGGATCTGGACTTCTCCCTGGAAAGGAGCCGCACCGATTTCGATCTCGAATCGTGTCTCACCAGGGTTCGCGACGGCCTGGTGAGAGAAGGATACGACATCGAACTGAAGAGCAAAACGGTTTCCGCAGTCCACGGTACGATGATCAAGTTTCCGGGACTTCCCTTCGAGTTGGGCCTCTCGCCCCGTCGAACGCAGGTCCTCTCCATCAAGGTCGAGGTCGACACGAACCCGCCGGAAGGATCGGAACTTGATGTCAGTATCGTCCGCAGGCATCTCATCCTGCGGCTCCAGCACCACGACCGTGCATCCCTCCTCGCCGGGAAACTGCATGCGGTCCTCATGAGAGGGTATGCGAAGGGTCGGGATTACTACGACCTGATGTGGTACGTGAGCGATCCCGGATGGCCACGGCCCAACATGGTTCTCCTTCGAAACGCCCTCCTTCAAACGGGATGGGATAGTGAGAGAGTCCACTCTCTGGACATCGAATCCGAGCTGCGAGAAAGGTTCCGCGATGTGGATTGGTCGGCAGTCCGCAGAGACATCGCACCGTTTCTGGAAAGGCCGGCGGAGGCGGAACTGCTCAACGAGCGGGACATGCTCCAACTACTGCGCAATTTCCTGGGAAGGGCATGAAGCACCCTACGTCAAAATCACGCACAACCCTCCGAAACTCGCGATGAGCACGCCGACCGCGATCCTCGGATGAGGCTTGATGAGCCAGCGGCTCAGTCCCCAGCACGCGGCAAAGGCGATCACAAAAACGACCAGGATCTTGAGGTGGATGGATATCGACAGCGACTGCAGGAGGTACTGCAGGCCGATCACGATTGGCAGATGGATGAGATAAATATCGTAGGTGGCATCCCCCAGGCTCCGACGAACAGCGGATGGCCGATCGAGAAATCGGTGACACAGGGTGATGAAGAAGCCCGTGAAGGCAAGGCCTGTGAAAGATCGCAGAACGCCGTTCACGACGGCCCCGAGCCACCTGGGCATGTCCGGATGGTTCTTCATGGCGGCGATGAACCCCAGATTGGCGGCAAACAACAAGAACGCGGCCAGCCCCCATATCCAGAACACACCCGGCAGGGTGCGACCCTCGAACCATTTTCGCGAATACGCGTATGCCCCCAGCACGAACAGGCCGAAATAGATGGGCGCCCGGGTAAGTTGAAAGACGAGAAACGGGCCGATCCTCACCCACGTGCGCGGTACAGTGCACATACCGAAAACACTGACCAGCAACGCCGTCACGAGACCGAACACCATCATGGTCAACAGAATCCGACGCGATCCCGGCACATCAATCACGACCGATTTGCGCAGTCTTTTCAATGCCGGGATATGGGTTATCGAATAAAGGGCGAAGAACACGATGAGCAGCGAGATAAACCACAGGTGCCACTGTGAGATGTGATCGATGTATTTCGCCTCGGTGGATCTCCCCGCCAGGAAGGTAATGCCAATATCACCAGCGCTCCTCAACTGGCCCAGCCAGAACTCGAAGAGGCCGATGGGCGATTCGTGCATTCTCACATGGCGCACATACGAGACTATCGGGTTGGAGAACACTGTGATGAGCATCAGAGGAATGCCCAGGCGTCCGAGCTTGCCGATCATGAAGGTGCCGGCCCCATGCCGCCTCATGGACGGAACTGCAAAAACACCCGCGACAAAGAACAGAACCGGCATCATGTAGACGTCCAGTATGCTGAGGAGAACGTTCAACGCCAGGCTCTCTTGCGACTCCGTCACCGGCCACCACTTTGCATAATTGGAGTAGGCCATGGAGGCATGAAACAGGACGACGTTCATTATCATCAGGTAGCGCACTCCGTCGAAGTAATGCCGCCGGCCCGAAGTGGAAAGCTCCGGCGTCATGGAAGCGACCCCTCTAAAAAATCCTCGCGCGCAAACAGCACTTCCATTGTGGAGGTGCGCATTACCGGACGATAGCATTCGGAGATCCTGTCCTCGAACCGCATGACGGCGCCGATGGGTTGATCGTCGAGGGACGGAAGCGCCCACCTGAAGTTCCACACCCTCCAGGGCGGTGGATCGACCATCCTCACGATGACCGCAGCGTCCTGACGCTCAACCACCTCGGTCAACTCGACAAGTGTGGTCATGTGCGCCGCGCGCGCGCGCTTCGCGTCACCTGGAAGCATGGCGCTGAATGTCCCGAGTTCTGTTCCGGGGATGACTTCCCTGCCCGCCTCCACGGCCACGATGGTCGCCGGTGTGAGCAGCGGACCGTCCGGCGCCTCGTCACGAATGAACGCGGCTATCTCCTTCACTTCGGTGGATGCACCCTCGATAACCTCCACCGGCAGGTACAAGAATACGGCCATCGCGGGAAGCAACCACGCCACGTGGCGGATGGGAGTTCTCTCGCCATCGCAAACCGTCCAGAAGGAGATCGCTCCGGCAGCCGCTGCCACCGGCACCCCCGCCGCGATGTAGACACCCCAGGCGGACGACGGGATCATGGGCGTGACGAGCCCCGTGACGGCCGCGGCGATCAGCACGAGTTCGGGCCACTTGCGCATTGATAAAAGCCTGGGCACTCCGAAAAGCCCCACCACAGCGACGCAGATCACTCCGGGAGAAACGTTCCACCACTGCATCATCTGGGCGACGGGGTTGCGCTCGAACGCCGCTTCCATGTGGTAGCTCCAGATGTGAAAAACGAAGTTCCCCGGCGCTGATAAGAAGAACGGAAGAAACGCGGAGACACCCACACCCAGGCAGATTCCCAGAATCTTGAGGCGACTTTTCAATCCGTCGACGCTCAATATGAGCGCGGGGGTGAGCACCATCACAACCGGCGCACAGGACAGCCTGCATCCGATGGCCAGGGTTCCGGCGATCGCAAAAACGACCGCGCGCTTGCGGGACGGGCCTCGCCACAAGGCCGCAGCCATGGACAGGGTCAGGAAAGCTCCGGCCGGCCCGCACCACACCCCGAGAGTCTGTAGAGATACCCATCGCGGAGACGCCGCCAGGAGGAAACCGGCGACGATCCCGGGCTCCCACCGTCCCAGCCGATGGCGAAGAAAGACCATAAGGATAATGAGGGTCAAAGCTCCCCACGAGGCGTTCAGGGTTCTGTGGCTGTCCATGGAGAACCCCACTATCTCCAGGACGAGACCATTCACGTAGGGCAACAGCGGTGTCTGGGTATAGGCAAAATCTCGATAAGGGATCTTGCCCTCGTACACGGATCGCGCCGCGAGGATGTAGAAGCTCTCGTCCGGCGCCATCATGGCGGTGTGATGGAAGTGCACGCAAAATCCCAGGTAGACGCCAAGCACGACCAGGACGCCGAACAGGGCTGGGGCCCAGTTCCTGGCGAGCATTATCCGCGGATGGATCCTCACCGGGAGCCCCTGCGCCTGTTTCGAACGACAATACCCCCCATGAGAACCAGGCATGCGACCCACGCGAAGAGGCTCACCCTGTTGGCTGTCGTCTCCCACCACGGCCTGACGTAGAGCAACTCGGTCACCCCGTCCCTCGCCTCCACGGTGATCAGGATCTCCCGTGCGTTCGGCAACACGCCGCAGCGCGCGACCTCGATCTCATCCCCCTCATGGTACGCCCGCCAGGGATAGAAATATGCAATGGGGTAACGAATGCGCGATGACGAATCACTGCCCGACACCCGGACCACCACCCGCTCGTCCGAGAAATGCTCCACGGATATCGTGCCGGGACCCTCGAGCCTGACAGGCGGTTTTTTGCCGGTCTCGACGGAATAGATCATCACCTGCCCGATCTCCTTGACGAGTTCGAGGTCGTCCCTTTGAGGCCATTTGACGATAGAGAAGATCCATCGCACGTGTAGATTTTCGAGGGCCCTGGGGTTGGTGTAGAGGTGCTGGATGAGCTGTGTGTCGTACGGCCACCTGTGAGCCAGGGGAACATTTCTAAAAATGGCGGTGGCCTCGTATCCGAACTTGAGCTTTGGAAGATTTGTATGCACGGGCGCCGACGCAAAGATATGCCTGTGGTACACCTCGTTGCACTTCGGCGACACCAAGTTTCCAGAGACGCACAGTTTGCCCGGCTGGTAAAGAACACGATCCAGCGGGCCTCTTTCCTGCTTCTCCAGCCATTTTTCAGCCTGCATGATGTCATCCCACAAATCGCCGCCCAGCCGCCCGATCCCGGCCGATTTCTTATAATTGTCGGTCCAGCCCGCTGCGACTATGGCCACCAGGACCACCAACATCAACGCCGGCCTCGCGACGCGACGCACGGTCGCCCATTTCCCCTCGCGCCATCTGGCGGGCAACCGGTCCACGAGCCACCCCGTGCCGAACGCGGCGCGATCCACGGCAAAACCGGCCAGCACGAACCATACAAACTTCATGAACGCGGCCATGCGCTCGATCTGCACCTTGCGAGCCATTACCCCGTCGCCGAGCGTGTTGGCGAACCCTACAAACAGAAAGATAGTGACGAGCAGCAAGGCCGCATAGACAGGCCATCTCTTGCGGGTGAGGAGCGCCGGCACGAACCCGACCACCCCGAGGATCCAGGCCACCCAGTAGAAATCGTAGAACAGCTCATTGGTGGCCAGCTTCTTGAGGAGCCGGGGGAGAGACATCCACATCCCTCCAAATCCCACCGCCGGCCAGCCGAGGGTCCATTCGGAGCCGGTGGTGATCCACGGCACGGTCCAGAACGACGAGAGGACGAAGGCCGCAAGAGCTGCGAAGGCTGCCCTGCCGATGACCCGGACCGGGTGCGCCTTCTTCCTTTCCGAAATCGCCACCACAATCACCAGGGTGGGCACGCTCAGACCGAGAAAGAAGCTGGCCATGGGATGAGCGAGCACCGTACAGGCCAGGAGCATGACGAAGCCGATGAACGCAATCGGATGCTTCCCGATCGGTCGAATGATCACCTTCTCGCAAACCACCACAGTGGTCATCGCGAGGACAAGCCCCAGAATAAACGGCCACACCGCCCAGTACACGGTGGAGACGTGCCCTCCCTGGGGCCAGCCGCCCACGTCGCCGGTAATGAGGGTACCCGCCACCAGCGCACCGAACGGTCCGGTGAGCCGCCGAGTCACGAAGTAAACACTCACAGGAATGGCCACGACCAGCACCATGAAAAAGAGGGCGTAGGTTCTCTCCCAGGTGAATAATCCGAAGGTGATCCGGCGGGTGACAGCGATGAGCAGATCGCCGAGGATCGGGTAGTACACGCCGGCGGGGTAACCCGCGAACGCCATGTTGCTCCACCCGGTGAGCCGCCCGGACGGAAGCATGTGCTCGGACATCAGCCAGCCCTTGTACATGTGGATCATATGATCGCCCGTGGCGGGAACCGCCCACGTGAGCAGATCCCAGTGGAGCACAAGGACAAAACCCACCAGGGTAAGTATCGCCCAGTGCGCGATCACAAAGTCACGCAATGTATTGAAAACGTTACGCATGCCTGCTTAACAATTAGGCTGTGTGAAATTTAACGTCAACATTCGTAGATCGAATTTTGATTGAGACAGGTTCTAAAGATCGCGGTTGCGCCAATCTTTGGCGTCGACGTCCCGAGGGTCGAACGACATGGCCGTACTCTTGTCACCGGTATACAGATCTTCCATGCCCATCGCCACGGGCTCGAGCAGCGCCCACATCAGGTATGCCGCGGCTGCCAGGTCATCGACGAGGATCTTGTCGATGGTGTCTTGCGGGGTGTGGTAGTACCCGTGCTCGCCGAGGGTCGCGACCATCACCGCCGGCACGCCGGCCTGGGCGAAGCAGGCGTGGTCCGAGTTCTGGGTGGCCGCCCCCGCGTTGACCAGGTAGTCGTACCCCTTATCCTCGGCGGAGCCGGACATCACATCCACCAACCAGCTATTCTCTGAGACGATACCGCCGCTGACCATTACCCCCGTGCCGTTGCCCGAGCCGACCATGTCCACGCTGTAGGCGGCGATCATGTTAGCGGTGGGAACAGACGGGTTGTCGACGTAATAGCACGAGCCGATCAGACCCACCTCCTCGGCGTTCCACCAGGCGATGATCACGGTGCGCGCCGGCTGGATCCCGCTCAGCGCCATTGCTCGGGCCAGCTCCATGTTCACCGCGCTGCCCGTAGCATTGTCGTCAGCGCCGTTGAAAATCTCCCCGCTTATCGGATCCATCCCCAGATGATCTATGTGGGCACCTATCAAAATCACTTCGTCCTTGAGCACCGGATCGGTCCCCTCGAACACCGCGAGCAGGTTCTCGGTTCCGGTCTCCTCGACCCCGGATGACACGTCAATCGTCGCGTTCACGCCGGTGGCCTGGCTGTTCGGCTGCAGAGTGGAGTCGATAGTACCAGACCAGGTCTCCAGGTTCGGAATCGCAGCTTCGATTTCGCTGCGATCGACGAACAGAGACGGGAAGTCGTCATCGTAGTACTCCTCGCCGATGGTGCCACTGGCCTCTACGGCGCCACCGGTCTGGTAGTGGTTGACCATCAGCATGCCGACGGCCCCGTGCGCGGCGGCGTTGTTCGCCTTGTAACCAAAGTTCCACAGGCACGGCGTGGAGTTGCAAGCCGAGTTGGCCGGGCAGTTGTCGTGGATCGACTCGAGGTCGTCAGGACCGTGGCGGATCACCAGCGCGATCTTGCCGGTCACGTCGATCCCATCGAAGTCATCGTAGCCGGACTCGGGAAGTGGACAGTCCGGATATGCGGCGGCCGAGAACGCCGGCACAGTCATACCGTGGCCCACGAACACCATCTCGGCGGTGACGTTGCCGCTGCCGGAATAGGAGAATATCTGGTAGTCGGTGCCGTAGTCGAGGGTCGTGGTGTCGATGACGGCGGTCACGTCACCGGTAATCGACCAGGCCTGATATGTGAACGGTTGGCGAAAATGAACTTCGCTCTCGGCGTCGAGCCCGAGCTCCCCGAGCAAACCCGCCACGTAGTCGAGGGCGTCTTCGTTGCCCTCCGTACCTGGCTTGCGGCCGCCTCGCTCGTCGTCCGCCAACCACGCCACGTCGTCGTGAATCCGTTGCGGATCAATCTCGAAATCCGGGTTGGTATCGGTGTCGGTGTCGGTGTCACCACCTGCGTCCCCGGCATCCGTGCCTGCATCCACCTCGTCTGCTCCGTCCTCATCGCAGCCACAAACCTGGCTTCCGACGAACAATAGCGCGACGAGCGCCCAGAAAACATGGAACTGTCCTGGCAACTTCATGGAAAAACTCCTTTGTGTAGTTTTTCTATAGATAACATATTGGATGACAATCGGGATGGAAAATCTGGTGGAGACCGGTGACAATCCCCAGGGGACCTCAGGAGTCCTTGTAGAGAAACGAAAGGGAGCGAGTCATGGCCGATCATATATGTCCGGTCTGGGTTGGGTATTTGCTGGCGAGCCCCGTGAGACGCATATTCCAGAGTCCCGACAAGATAGTCGGTCCCCACGTGAAAAAAGGGATGACTGTCCTGGACATGGGGTGCGCCATGGGTTTCTTCAGCGTGCCCATGGCAACCATGGTGGGCGCCGACGGCCGGATCGTGTGCGTTGACGTGCAGGAAAAAATGCTGGAGTCCCTGCTAAAACGGGCCGCAAAGGCCGGTGTTGACGACCGAATAGAGGTTCTGAACTGCGCAAAAAGCGAAACAGGTCTCGACTACCTGCGCGGCGAAGTGGATTTCGTTCTCGCCTTCGCAATGGTCCACGAGGTCGACGAACCGGAGACCCTCATCCGTCAGCTCCACTCTCTCCTCAAGAAAGGTGGTCACCTGCTGGTGGCGGAACCCAGAGGACACGTATCCTCCGAGGAATTCGACGATACCCTCCGGTGGTCCGCGAAGGCGGGACTCACGACCGTCGATCGACCGGCGATCGGACGAAGCCACGCCGCCCTTCTAAAAAAAACAGACTGATCCCCTCGTTAAAAAAAGAAAATACTTTATTCGATGGGAACGGTTGGACATCCGAAGATCGCGGTAACCTCGTCGACGTTGCCTGCTTTCAGCTCGGCACAGATATCGGGACAGAACTCCACCGCAGTGTGAGAGTCATCGGTCCAGTCCCAGCCGGAGCCGTCTTCGCAGTTTTCATCCCAGGGAACAAGAACGCCGTCAAAGTAGAAATTGACGTTTTCCGGATCGGCCGTGGCGTCCACGTCATTGATTTCGAAGACGCAGCTGATGATGGAACCCGCGATTGTATCGAGGGCGGCCTCCAGGGCGATCTGATCGATGGCCGGGATGTACGAGGTGAACGAGGTCCCGCCGTTGGCCGCGACGGCGTTCAGGGCGGTTTCGTCGGCGTT
>JAUVAN010000387.1 GCA_030591725.1 Deltaproteobacteria bacterium | reverse complement strand
CGAGCTCGACATCATCCGACTGGCACCCCAGAGCGCATGAATTTTCCATTCCGTTGACAGTTTCATCGACCATTATCGGCCAACAATGCCTTCAACAACAAGGGGGAGCTAAAGACTGGGACTCTTGGAGCCCCCCCCCTGACGGACTCTTGCAATTCGCTGCCCGGACCAGCCGAAAAAGCGATTTGCACCGTGCAACTCGTTGAATGAAATGGATTTCTAATCTTCCCAGATGAGCTTCCACGGATGATGTTTGATGTCGCGGAGCAATTCCTTGAGGTCGTCGTAGATTTCCTCGTCGGTCATGAGCTGTCCGACGGTGCCCTCTCCCCTGCGCATCTTTTCGACCATGGTGTCGACGTTGGCGAGGGTGCGGTCCGCCCGGGTCGCAATGTCATCGAGTTTGGCCAGGGCGTTCTTGATGTTCTTCTGTTCTTCCGGACCTATGGTTTCACCCAGACGATCAATGATTGCGAGCGCCTCGCGGGTGTCCCTGATGAGCGGATTGATCTCCCTGTCCAGCTTGGTCGTTATCGATTCGAGGTTGTCCATGGTGCGCGCAACCCCCGGATCGTCGATGTACTTGTCCTGCGCTCCCTGGACCAGCGTCCTGGTCTCCTCCACGAGACCCTCCACCCCCTCCATGATCTTCCCGATCCTGGCCCTCTCTCCCGTGCCCCCATCTTCCGCGACTGCGGCCTCCAGCTCCCCCACGAGCCGTGCCGTGCCGCCCAGAAGCGTATCGATATTGTCGGCATTTGTTTGCAGGAGCCTGTTGAGACCGGTCACCAGCTCCGCGGCGTCAGCCAGAAATAGATCGAGGCGCGGTGGGTCGGTGCCGAACACCGGAGCCTTCGGATCCAGCGTCTCCGGGTCCACGCCGGGATCGATCTCCAGGAAAGGATCGCCGAGCATTCCCTTTGTGGTGATGTAAAACCTGACGTCCTTGCGCATGGTCCGGGCCACTTCCTCGTCGATCTCCACTCGTGTCCTGACCAGCGAAGGTCGCCCGGAGACCGGATGAATCGGACCGGTCTGTCCCAGGAATGTCATCTCGGCGATCACACCCACCTTGCGGCCTGCAACCTTCACCACGGCGCCGGCGGTCAACCCGCCCGGATTCTGGAAATAGACGTCCACCTGCCTGCGCTCCCCGAAATGCCAGTCGCCCAAGATGAGAACGAACGTCACCAACAAGGCCAGCGCGACGAGAATCATCGCCCCGACCTTGAACTCCAGATGCTTTTCGTCACGCCCGCCGGCGCTCATTGCACACCCACTTCCTCAGGTTTTCCTTCTATGAAACCTCGTACCACGGAATCCGTGCATTGGGCCAATTCCTGAACAGTTCCCAGAAACCGGAGACGTCCTTCGTGAAGCATCGCCACCCTGCCGGCAATATCAAAGATGGATCTGACATCATGTGATACCACGATCTGCGTAACACGCGATCGGACCAGGGAGCCCGTCACAAGAGCGTCGAATTTCCTGGCTGCGAGCGGGTCCAGACCGGTGGTAGGCTCGTCGAAGAGAATGGCGCGCGGCTCCATGGTCATGGTTCGGGCGATGGCGACGAGCTTTCGGAGGCCCGGCCCGAGTGTCGCCGGATCACGATACGCCAGGTGCTCCACACCCACTTGAGCGAGATACCCCAGGGCGCGTTCCCGTGCGCGAACCGCCGACAATTTCAGATGCTTTCGAAGGGGAAGAGCCACGTTCTCCACACATGACATGGAATCGAACAGGGTCGCGTGCTGAAAAACCATGCCGCACTTGCGCCGCAGCCCCGTCAACTGCCGCTCGGTCATCGTAGTTACTTCTTCGCCCTCGAAACGGATAGAACCCGCATCCGGCTTGAGGAGCCCGACCAGTTGCTTGATCATGACGCTCTTGCCGACACCGGAGCGCCCGACGATGCAGAATATCTCACCTTCCAATATGGAAATGGAAATATCGGTCAATATCCTCCGACCACCCAGGGTTATGGAAATATTGTCGAAATCTATCATGTCCCACCAGACGCCACATGGGCCAACAACGAGATAATAGAATCGAGAACGATTATAGTAAAAGACGAGCCCACAACCGCGTCGGTGGTCGCCTGCCCCACTCCCCGCGCGCCGCCCCGGGCTGCGAGACCGCAAGCTCCGGACACGATCGGCACGGAAATTCCGTATACCAGGGCCTTGACCATCCCCTGGACCACGTCAGATGTGGTGATCATGTCCAGGTTCCAGTACGAGTTGGGGCTGATGGAGAACCAGATCATCCCGGTGAGGAGGCCCGCCAGAATGGAGGCCGCCGATCCTGTCACCGTCAGGATGAGCCCGGCGGCTATTCCCCCGCGAAGCCGTGGAACCATCAGCGCCTCGATGGGCTCCGCCGCGCACATGCGCATGGCGTCCAACTGTTCGGTCACCGCCATGGCGCCGATCTCTGCGGCTATTCCGGCGCCCACCCGGCAGGCGATGAGGAGGCCTATCACGGTGGGACCGAGCACACGCACCAGTATCTTGAGAAACGACGCCCCGACCAGGGATGTATCCCCGACGGATCGGGCCATCTGCTCCGTGGACTGGTACACCATGATCATGCCCACGAACGACATGGAGATGAGAATGAACACCAACGAGCCGTTGGTAAATCGGTACGCCATCTTCCATGACTCGCCCTTGTCGGTCCGGGCGGTGAAGATCATGGACAGGGTGCGCCCGAGGAGGATTCCCACCTGGCCCAGACGCGCCGTCCCCACCACTGCGGGATTCGGCTGCGCTACTTCCGCAGGGCGCAGGCCCGCATCTGCCAGGGTGTGCCTGCGAAATAGGTTTTTTTGCTTCTCCGCCATACCGTTTACGCACCGATTCCCATAAGTCTCGGGATCATAGCATAGTATGTATGTCGGACTCCAAGAACGGGCGGTTGTGATCTACTCCCACTCGATGGTTCCAGGTGGTTTGGATGTGAGATCTATCGCCAGACCGCAAATCCCGGTCAGGGAAAGAATCTGGTCGCGAAGTTCGTCGATGAGCGCGACTGGCAGGGACGCGGCGGCGGCGGTCATGGCCCGCTCCGAATAAATTGGACGAAGAATGCAGAGTTCCTCGCCTTTCCCGTCGATCTCCAGGGGAACCAGCACCGTGGGGCACTGCCAGATCTCCCGGTAGATACCATGCCGCTGCAACCCTTCCATCATCAGGTGATCGGCCTCGCGCAACAGGTCGAGTCTCTCCCGGGTAATCGTGGCGCGAAGTGTTCGTACGCTCTTGGGGGCATTCGGTGAAAGGTTCCAGATGCAGCGATTGATCCCGGCGACATTCTTGAAGACCTTGCCCGAAGCCTCGAGCAACATGTCCCAATCGGCAGCGCCGCTGAACATCACAGGGTGCACATACGAACGCAGATCAGCCTTGACGCCCACGGACTTGATGGGCAGGACAATAGCATCCAGCCCGTACTGACCGGCCACTGCGTCGAGATCGGGCGCAAGAGCGTCGCAAGCGCTGGAGTCCTCATTGCCGTCGGAGCACAACAGCCTCACACCCAATCCGGGGCCGGGGAACGGGTGCCGCCAGACGATATCGTGAGGGATGCCCAGCTTTTCGCCAAGCTCGCGAACCTCAACCTTGTACAGATCGGCGAGCGGCTCTACGACCTTTCCGCGCGCGATCATCTTTTCGATAACGGGAACGCGATTGTGATGTGTCTTGATGGTGTCCGCGCGCTTCGTGCCGCCCGTCTCGATGGTATCCGGATAGATCGTGCCCTGGCCCAGAAGATG
>JAUVAN010000297.1 GCA_030591725.1 Deltaproteobacteria bacterium | reverse complement strand
GCGGATCGACCATTTATTGTTCTCCCTTGGTGCTATCGCCGACAGCGTCGAAAAGCACACCACTCCCTCGACAAAGAGAAGTAACAATCATTACCAAACCTTCCCGCTCCCTACAAGATCAAATCAAGAATGGAGTTCAACGTTGCAGCTTGAATTACGGCTTGCTAGACTGCACAACGTCCAATCAACTGGAGGAAGCCATGAAAAACGGGATTATAGGTGCAATTGTCGTTCTGAGTTTGGCCGTGACATTCGGCTGTGGCGGTCCTCAGCCCGGGAAATCCGCTGCCAGAGCGGGCAACATGCCGCAGGACGGCACCTTTGACGGCATATATCAATCCCCCGCGTGGGGTCGATTGGAAATCACGGTGGATGGATCAAACGCGGTCGGACTCTTCGAGAGCGACAGCAGGTACGGACGCATGGAAGGCACGATCACCGGGGATTTATATAAATTCCGATGGACCAGCACCAACACGAAGGTGGGCGGCAAGATAGCCGATTCCACGGGAGGCGGGTATTTCAAGTACGTCGTCAATGAAGAAGGCACCACCAAGAAGCGCATGGTGCACTGGGTCAAGGGCGAGTGGGGTTACGACAAGAACGACGCCGGAAAGAAATGGGAGGCGGTCAAGCTGCAACGTGCAAAGAAGCGTCTCAAGCACCAGGGAGATAAGGGCCCAACCACAGTGATGGACGACGATTTCGCCACGTCCGCAGGCTTCGGAGCGAGTTCGGAGGGCGAGAAGGAGGTGGGCGGCATGGCGGAGCCGGAGCCGGAAAAAGAAGAAGAGGATGATGACGACACCCTTGATGGACTCTTCTAAACACCTTTGGAGGGCGCAGAATCTGATAGTGCCATGACCACTGATCTCACCGTTGTCGGACTCACCGGCGGCATCGCTTCGGGTAAAAGTACAGTAGCCGAAATAATGAGAGGCGCCGGTATCCCGGTAATCGACGCGGATGGCCTGGGGCACATGTCGCTGGAACCGAACGGTATCGCATACCAGGCTGTCGTGGACGAATTCGGGGCAAGTATTCTCGGAGACGACGATCGCACCATAGACCGGCAGAAACTCGGCAAGATAGTTTTCGACAATCCACTCAGGCGCGCGGCCCTCGAAGCGATCACTCACCCCGCCATAGGACAGCTTGCCGGGCAGGGCCTTCACTTGATCGAGCAAAGAGGAATACGTCTGGCCGTGTACGAAGCAGCGCTGCTGGTGGAAACCGGAATCCACGAAAGCCTCGAAGCCCTGATTGTCGTCTCCTGTTCTCTGGAAAACCAGTTGACAAGGCTGAGCTTCCGAGAGGGGTATTCAAAGCAGGCCGCCGCCGTGCGTATTGCGGCGCAGCTTCCCATGGACGAGAAGCTCGCTGTAGCCGACCATGTGATTCCAAATGATGGAACACTCGATGAGCTGGAGCGAGAAACGCAAAAACTGATCGCTGTGTTGAAGGAACGTTACTGGGGAGAAGTAAAATGAGCGATGCCGGCAAGACTGCTCTGATCCTGGGTTTCCCCGCAGAGCCGGCCTGTCGCGTGGCTTCAGAACTGGCGTCCGGCAACGAGCTGTCCGTCGAGGTGGTTGTCCGCCCGTCCGATTTACCTCGCGCGAAGGAGCAAATCCGACGAGCGGGCGCGAATATTGAGATCATTGAAGGTGACTGGAATCATATCGATTTCGGCCTGTCCGGGGAGCGGTTCAGGCGCCTGAGCGAACAGGTCTCATCGATCTACAGCCTGGTGCCACCGTGTTCCTACACGGACGGAGACGACCTCGCATCCGCCAAGACCACCGGGCGGGAAGTGCTGGAGCTGGCGCTGGCGGCGAAGAACCTCGGACAGGTGGTCGTGCTGTCCCATCTGGACGTGGCGGGCAATCACCGGGGAGCTTTTCGCGAAGTGGATCTTGCCGTGGGCCAGCGATTCGACGGAGGATCCGCAAAGATGCGTCTTGCCGCCGAACGGGTGTACCGCAGGCGCTTCGGAGAAATACCCATCACGGTGATCCGGTCGGGCTGGATCGTCGGAGAGGGTGAGAATCTGTGCCCGCTGGTTCACCTGTGCCTGGCCGCCGCAGACTCCAGCCCCTGGGAGGGAAACGGACGGCTCATCCTCACGGATCTGGATTACCTGGTCGACGCCGTGGTCGGCCTCGAGAACATAGATCCTGACCCCGGGGGCAGGACTCTCCACCTCATCTCTCCGTTCCGAGGCAACACCGAAGAGATCGTGAACGAGATTTCCGTGCTCGCGAGAGAGCAGGTTCCGGCGGGATTCGACCTGGCGGCGGGGGCCCGGCGTGCGCTGTCTCGCATGGACAAGACGTGCCGCTGGTCCACCGGGACGTTTTTCAAGCGCCGGATGAGCGCGGCACAGTTCGAAACCACGTGGACCGAGGACTTCCTTCAAAGCCGAGGGTTGCCGTTGCCCGTCGAGGAACCGTCGAAGCTCGAGCAAATGGTTGCGCTTGCGCTCGAAGAGATCGTTGGATTCAGATAATTTTGAAATAACCCCATCCCGGCCTTCCCCTGAAATAGGGGAAGGGGAAGATGATGGCGGCCGACTTTAAAAAGGAGGGTTCTAAATGACCGAGATGAACAATCGATATGTCGATCGGGAAACGGGGACAGAGCATCCCACTGCGGTTGGGTTGATCAATGAGTTCATCAAGAGGTTTTCCCAGAAGGTGTCGGAGGCGACCGATCAGTCGGTGATGTTCGATCCCCTCGACGATAGCGGGTACACGAGCGTGAACAGGGGATCGGCGACCATCGGGATCAACGTCATAGAGGAGCAGGGTGTGCTGCTCTTCCTGTCCCGTATAATGAAGGTCCCGCAAGAGCGAAAGACCGAACTCTACAGGCACCTGCTGGAACTGAATTTCCTGGCCACCTCGGACGGCGCATTTGCCATCGAGAAGGAAACCGACACGGTGTGCCTGCGAGCGCTCCGCTCCGTCGATGGGCTCGATTATGCCGAGTTCGAGGACATGTTGCACACGGTCGCCACCGTCGCCGACGAGTGGGACGACAAGCTCATCGAAGAGTTCGTATAAGAACCCAAGTTTCTTGAATGGGACGGGAATAACCGCGATAATCATCGCGTTTCGTTCCATCGAGGAAAGCGATGATTAAAAAATATCCTTTTTTGACAACAACCTTGCTTCTGGCATCTTTTACTGCCCTTTTCTCTGTTTCCCTTGGCAGTCTGGCTCAGGGCACAACCTTCAGTCACGTCGAGGCGCACAAGCTGGCCGAAGACTTGGGCCTTGGGACCCGGAGAGCGGCAACTCTGTTGCTCAACGGAGAATTCCCAATGAGCTGGGAGATGGCCGCCGGTGGATTCGAACCTCCGGGCTATCTCCAGTGGCCGATCCCGGATCATCGTCTGGGAAGAGGCTTCAAATCGGACAACGGGCGGCATCGCGCCATCGATATCACGGCGGACACCGGAACTCCCATTCACGTGATGGCGCCGGGAATAGTCGGCTACTCCGACAACGAGGTGAAGGGGTACGGCAACCTGGTAATGGTGGTGCACACGGGAGGATGGGTCACCCTGTACGCACATCTCGATCGCTTCAAGGTCGAACCGGGGCAACGACTCAAGCGAAACGACGTGATCGGCAACGTGGGCAGCACGGGTATCTCGAGGGGCTCGCACCTTCACTTCGCCCTGCTGGTGAGGGGAAAGGCAGTGGATCCCATGAAGCACATGCACGGCGCCCCATGTCAGGAGATGATCATCTCATCACTCGATAGTGAATTCCTTTTCGGCCACGGCCGCTTCGTTGATCAACACAACGACCTTGTACTGCCCTTCCGAAAAAGAGCCGTTAGCTTCCCATACAGCGCTCAATGTCCCGGATCCTCCGGCGGTCACGGCGGTGCGCGTCGTGTGCCAGGTAGATTCGCCGTCCTCCTCTAGCTGGATCCACTGAACCTCGACGATCGATTCCGGCGGCACGTCCAGAAACCTCAAGCCGCACTTGATGACCGGATGGCCCACCTTGAACACCGTCTGCTTCACCGTGGGCAGGTTGTCGCCGCCAAGGGCGAGGCCGAGGGCCAGGAGATCCACCGCCGGTCCATCGGACGCCTCCCCGATGGCAAAGCGGGCTTGCGCCTTCGATTCACCGTTCGCCTCGATCTCCACGATGTAGTTTCCCGAGGGCAGCCCGGCGGGGGATTCGATCACGCTCCCGAATCGCCCTCTGGGTGCCACACCGACCTCCTGCTCGTTGAACAGTTCGCCGTTGCGAAGCCAGCGCACGGTGACTTCGGTTCCCGGCACCCCGTTTTCGATGTCGAAGGTAACGTGGAGCTTTTTTGTCTTTTCCTTGAATGCCCTGGCCGGCTGCCGGGCCTTCATCTTCCGGGTCACCCGGGTAGAGACGGTCGTCTTCTTGACGCGCACCCCGGCGGCAAAGGGATCTTCCCCCGTGATCGTGAACGAGGCGCCACCCACCTCCGAGTCGTCGACAAAGATGCGGGCCGTGTGTGATCCGGGGATGAATTTGTCTTCGACGGGTCGAAAATCGGCCACGAAGGAGAAGCTGTCCGAACCGTAGACCTCGGAGATGAGGATGGGATCCCTCTTGGAGTCCCGAAACCAGCGGACCTCGATCGTCGCCCGGGTGGGCACCCGCTTGAGCTTTCCCACCAGGTAGATGATATCCACGGTCGGATCGAACTCCTCGAGGATCTCGCCAGTGGCCTTGAAGCGCTTCAAGTCCACCTCGCGGGTGAACTCGGCGCGAACGAGCACGGCCCGGGAGATCATATCCTCCGAGGTCATCCGTTCTTCCGTATCGGTTTCCTCCGCATCGGGATCGGACGACCTCCCGGGTCTTTTCCCGGACCCGCCGCAGCCGATGAGGAGCGACAGGAGCAGTGTCGTTTGCAACATGAGTGTGAAGTGGAATCGCATGGCAACCTCCAGATTAGAGTGTGTGATTGTAGCGTTCTTTTGCTTGATCTCTTACTGAAAAAAGGAGGTTCGGCCGTATACCCCTGGAAAGCTGTGGGAACAACGAGCGGGCTCGTTGACCGAATAGTGGGTGGACACTATACTTTCAGGCTTCGAGTACGAGAATTTGTATAGCATCCGCCTTTATTTTCAGGGCGAAGGAGAGAGACATGGGTATCGGCAGTTTTCTGAAGCGCGGCGTCCAGGAGATGATGATCGCGCGACCGGACGAGGCCAAGAACTTCGCGATCTACAAGCACCCGGATCAGACCATTCCCAACTACGCTCAGTTGACCGTCGATTCGGACGAGGTGGCTGTCTTCTTCAAGGACGGTAAGGTTGAGGGCAAGCTGCCCCCGGGACGACACACCCTGAATTCCTCCAACATTCCGTTCCTGTCCAACCTGGTCGACTCGTTCACCGGCGGCAACGTCCTTATCGCCGAGGTGTT
>JAUVAN010000482.1 GCA_030591725.1 Deltaproteobacteria bacterium | reverse complement strand
GCTGCTTAGTTTGTCGGCAACCCCATCCCGGCCTTCCCCTGCGAGGGGAAGGGGAAGATGATGGAAGCCAGCATTAACCGGAGATTAATAAATGACTCGCACTGATCGATTTTCAGTTCACGCCAACCTTATCCTGCCTGCCTGCATCACCGCCTCCATGGCGGTTACCGGTTGCTGGGACGAGGTGACTCACGAGTGCGACTGCGGAGACGACACGGACACCTCCACCGCCGCCGCGGACACGGATACGGATACTGATGCTGACACCGATTCAGATCTGGACGGCGGTCAACGCTCGGGCCTTCCGGAAGGCTGGCAGGGTTTCGGCGAGGCGTGCGAGACGGACGATGATTGTCAGGGCTATCCGGGTGAGCGCCGGTGCATCCACGACATTCTGTCGCTGATAAACGTTCCGGGCGGATATTGTACTTCGTGTTGTGACGCCGAGGAGATCGACGGGTGTGCGGACGGCATCGACTGCGTGGGCGCAAACAACGTGTACCTGGTCTGCCTGGCTCACTGCGATTCTGACGAGGACTGCCGGCAGGGCGACGGATACGTATGTCGCTCTATCTACTACATTTCCGAGGTCTTTCCGGGGAACTACTGTCTCCCCACCGAAGATCTTGTCGAACCGGACACGGACAACCCGCAAGAAGTGGATTGCCCCTGGCCCTGGCTGTAGCAGCTACAACGAATATAACTCCAGGGCGTACTTCGAGGGGTTGTAACCGAGTGGATCGTCGAACGGGCGCACAACGCAGGTCCCGGTCGACTGTTCGCAAACGTCACCGCGCCAGCAGTCCAGATCCGACTCGCACACCGGCGTGGTGGCGGCCCAGATCACCCCGGACAGGACGAGGGCTGCGCCGGCGAACAGCAGGATCGATATGCCCGCCTTCTGCTCGGGCTGACGACCGAGGAGTCCCACCGAGTCGTTTTCCGGCAGGCTCAACCTGTACGCGGTGCCGCTCACAATGGCGGCCGCCCCCGTTCCGGCCAGAATACCGGGAACCACCATGCGTTTGCTACACCCGAACGTGACGCAGAGCATGGTGAAGATACCAAGGAAAACCATCAAATTTCGCATGGGGTTATATATCTCAGGCGGAATGAAAACACCAGATTGCACGAACCAGAGGGTTTCTCGATTTTTTTTTTGCCCCAAACCATGTTCGATACACTACTGTAGGAGATTCAACGGATTTCCCGTTGGACGACAATAAGGAGCTTTCTCGAATGCATTCAACGTTCTATCTATTTCTCAAGCACTCGACCCTGTGCCTCACCCTCATGATGACTTTCCTCCTCGGCTGCGCACCCGATGGCCCCGACGCGCCGACCGATCCGATGGACGAAGCTCCACAAACGGCAGGAATCGTCGGCGGAACACCGGAAACCGGTTGGGAAGCCGTGGGGGCTCTCGTCGCCTACAGCGGAGGAGGATTCTACCAGGGTTCGTTCTGCACCGGAACGCTCATCCATCCGGAGTGGGTCCTGACGGCCGCTCACTGCATTACCAGCTACTCAACTTCGGTAAAATTCATGGTGGGGACCGACGCCCGACCCGACGGGAACGGCCCCACCGACGGGATCGTCTACAACACCAACGCCGCCTATATGCACCCTGATTACAACTCCGGCGTCATGTTCAACGACATAGGGCTCGTTCACCTCTCGTCGCCGATCGGAAGCGTGACAACGGTCCCCATCAACATTTCGAGTATGGACGATAGCTTCATCGACACGCCGGTATTGTACGTGGGGTTCGGAGCGACGGAGGGATACTCCGGGAGCGGCAGCGGGCTCAAGAGGTCCGCCAGCATCGACATCCTCGACGTTGGCAGCGCCCTGTACACTGGAGAATACGAAACCACCGGGGTCTGCTTCGGTGACTCCGGAGGACCCGGCCTCCTGGACATCGGCGGGACGATCTACACAATCGGCGTCAACTCCACCGTGGCCGGCACAGGGGGCGATCCGTGCCTGGGCTTCTACAACCATACGCGCGTCGATGGGTACGCCGAGT
>JAUVAN010000393.1 GCA_030591725.1 Deltaproteobacteria bacterium | reverse complement strand
TTCGGGACCCCTGCTGGATCGCATAGATCTTCATGTGGAGGTCCCCGCAGTGGCGGTCCGGGAGTTGACCGGCCGCGCTCCGGCAGAGAGTTCGAAGATCATCCGCGCCAGGGTGAACGAGGCTCGCGGGATACAGGAAAAACGATTTCGGGGAAGCGGCGTCCGAACCAACGGCCAGATGAGCCTCAAGCAGATTCATAAATACTGCGAGCTGGACGTGACTGCGCGGGGATTGATAGAGCGCGCCATCGAGCGGCTCGGCCTCTCCGCAAGGGCATACGCGCGGATACTTAAAGTGGCCCGGACCATCGCCGATCTCGGTCATTCGAAATCGGTCAGCGTTCAACACGTGGCCGAGGCTATCGGCTACCGAAACCTGGATCGCAGCAAGGTCTGATTTGAGGCCGGGCTGCTCAAGAAAAGAGAAGGAGCGTCATGAAACTGAAAGAAAAAATGAAGGAATTATCCGCGACGGTGGACAGGATAGAAAAACAATTCGGTCGAGGCGCCGTGATGCGTCTCGGGGATGTTCCCTCGGGCGACAGCATCCCGTCGTTTTCGACCGGTTCGTTGAGCATCAACAGGGCGCTTGGCATCGGGGGCTATCCCCGGGGTCGCCTGATCGAGATCTACGGCCCCGAGTCCTCGGGAAAGACAACCCTCACTCTCCACGCCATCGCCGAGGCCCAGCGGGCGGGCGGAATAGCCGCCTTCATCGACGCCGAACACGCCCTCGACGTCACCTATGCCAGGAAGCTCGGGGTCGACGTAGATCAGCTGCTCGTGTCCCAGCCGGATCACGGAGAACAGGCGCTGGAGATAACAAACACGCTGGTCCAGTCGGGGTGCGTGGATCTGGTGGTCGTTGACTCCGTCGCGGCGCTCGTGCCCAAGGCGGAGCTGGATGGGGAGGTGGGGGATCACCACGTGGGCTTGCAGGCCAGGATGATGAGCCAGGCGATGCGCATGCTCACCGGCGTGACCCATCGCACGGGAGCAACGATCTTTTTTGTAAATCAGATACGCCACAAGATCGGGGTGGCCTTCGGTAGCCCGGAAACCACGACAGGGGGAAACGCGCTCAAGTTCTACGCCTCGGTGAGGCTCGATATTCGCAGGATCGGCGCCATCAAGAAGGGCTCGGATGACTCCATCGGAAACCGCACCCGGGTGAAGGTGATGAAGAACAAGATGGCGCCCCCGTTCAGAATGGCCGAGTTCGAGATCATCTTCGGCAAGGGCATCAACCGGGAGGCGGAGCTAGTGGATATGGGTATCGAGGATGGGATCGTGGACAAGGCGGGTTCCTGGCTGTCTCTCGACGGGGAGCGGATGGGCCAGGGCAGGGAAAACGCCATGGCTTACCTCCTGGAGCATCCCGACATCGCGGCTTCTATGAAAGAGAGACTTCTCACGCCCGGCAACAAACTTGCTTCAGAGAGTAAAGAGAAACCGATGGATAAAGAGGCGAACGAAGCTGCTTAGGGGGTTCTGTGGATGCCGCAGCGGTAATGGTTGGCGGTCATGGAGGCGCTCTGGCTCGTGGCCGAAATCACCAGGTAGTAAGTGCCGCTCGCGGTCACGTTGATCTCCGTCATGGAGGCGCCGGTGACGCTGCTCCACAGAATGGTGTCGTAGCCGCTCTCGGTTTCCGTCTGAATCATAGTATCCGAGGCATTATGAATGGCGAAGGTCGCGCCCACGAGGCCGGAACCGTTGCTGGCGGCGCCGCATGCCAGGGCGATCTCCTCGCCGGCCACTGCGCTGAACGACCAGTAGTCCACGTCCGTGGCCGCAGGATCGATGGCGCCCATCACGAAGCCGGAGTAGCCGCCGGAGGTGTTGGCCGCGAAGGTTGTTGTGCTGGCGGTGCCCGCGGTGTCGTTTGTTTCGACCTCCCCGGTGTTGTCGCTGGTCTGGTTCATGATCTCGATCACGTAGAAATCATTGGCGCCCGGGGTCCAGCCGGTGCCGCCCTCGAAGTGTACGGCGACCTGGGTGCCGCCGGCGATGGGCACATTGGCGTCCGGCGGATTGTTGGGGGCCATCCAGTCCGCGCCGTCGAAGCTGACGTCGAGGGTGGAAATCACGTTGCCGCTCATGTCGGTGAGCGTGACCATGCCGTTGGAAAGAGTGGAGCCGTGACCCTGCACGCCGGAAGAGCCTGCGCCGAAGGGCTTGTAGAAACCGATGGAGGTCGAGACAGCCGCGACCGGAAGTGTGTAGGTGAAGACGTCCACGTCGGCGGCGCCGCTCAGGTCACCGTAGGCGCGGCCGAAGGTGGCGTTGCTGGTGCCGGCGGCCATGGTCATGGTGTTGGCAGAGCCGATGGTGTCGTTGGTCTCGGTTTCCGGGTTGAGCAAATTGGCGGTCCAACCGACCTGGGACGGGTCCATGAGCAGGGCGGCCAGGCTGTAGTTCCAGTCGGTGGTAGTGCCGGTGGTCTGACCGGCCCAGTTCTCCCAACCTTCGATGGCCACGCAGTACGTGCCGGTGGTCGGCGCGCGGTAGATGAGCTCACTGTCCATGTCCAGGCGCGGAATCTGGTCGTCGGCGGTGGCCAGGAGGGTGGTTCCGTCCTCGTTCCAGAGGGTGATGACAGGATCGAGCAGCTCCGGGGTGGTGTCGTCCAGGTGGATATCGGTAAAGATCTGAACGAAATCACCCGCAGTGAGCGTGATTGAGTAGTAGTCGATCTCGTCGGGCGTGGCCAGATTTGAGTCGACGAAGGTTCCCGCCGTGTCCATGGGAGTGGCAAGGTCGCATCCGGTGGGAACATCGGTGTCCGTGTCGCTGTCAGTATCGCTGTCAGTATCGCTGTCCGTGTCGCTGTCCGTATCACTGTCCGTGTCGCTGTCGGAATCGGAATCGGAATCAGAATCAGAATCGGAGTCGGAATCAGAATCGGAGTCGCTGTCGGAAGCGCCATCGCCGCTGCTGGAGCAGCCGATCAAGCCTCCGTTCACGGCAATGCACATTATCAACGAAACAAACAATAAGTACTTCATTACATTTCCTCCTTGGCGCCGCTTGAGCGGCAATAATACCGAATTTTGTCCTTCAGAAAAGGGAGGCCCAGATCGCCTGATTCAGCTCATAATGAGGTGTGATTGAAAGAGAAAGTTGGAAAGAACTGAACGGCTGCGTTACGGGATGGCCCTGTGGATGCCGCAGCGGTAATGGTTGGCGGACATGTCGCCGCTCTGGCTCGCGGCCGAAACTATCAGGTAGTAGGTGGCGTTCGCGGTTACCGAGATGGCCGGCAAGGAGGCGCCGGTGGTGCCGCTCCACAGAATGCTGTTGTAGCCGCTCTCGGTCTCCTCCTGAATCAGCGTATCGGAGGCATCATGCATGGCAAAGGTCGCGCCCACGAGGCCGGAGCCGTTGCTGGCTGCGCCGCATGCCAGGGTGATCTCCTCCCCGGCCAGCGCATCGAACGACCAGTAGTCAACGTCCGTGCCCGCGACATCGACGGTGCCCATGATGAAGCCGGACTCACCGCCGGAGGTGTTGGCGGCGAAGGTTGTTGAGCTGGCGGCGCCCGTGTCCTCGTTTGGCTCGGACTCCCCGGTGTTGTCGCTGGTCTGGTTAACGATGTCGGCCACGTAGAAGTCATTGGCGCCTGGAGTCCAGCCGGTGCCGCCCTCGAAGTGCACGAAGACCTCGGTGCCGCCGGCCAGGGGTATGTTGGCGTCCGG
>JAUVAN010000227.1 GCA_030591725.1 Deltaproteobacteria bacterium | reverse complement strand
CGATGGGGTTGCCGGTGAAGGAATGCCCGTACCAGAGCGTCTCGTCCGGACCGCCGAGGAACGCATCGAAAACGCGATCGCAGGCTACGGTGGCGGCCATGGGAAGAACCCCGCCGGAAAACCCCTTGGCCAGGCATGTGATGTCCGCGTCGATCCCCGCCTGATGATGAGCCAGAAACGTTCCGGTGCGGCCGTAACCCACGAAGACCTCGTCGACGATGAGCAACACATCCAGGTCGTCGCACAGAACGCGCAGCTCGCTCAGGTATCCCGGAGAATACATGAGCATGCCGGCGGCGCCCTGCACCAGCGGCTCCACGATGATCGCCGCAACCTCATCGGCGCACTCCTCCAGGATCTTCTTCGCGGCGGCAAAGGGCTCGTCGAACCACCCTACCCCGCTCTGGGTCGATACGCCCGATCCCTCTCCCTTTTGCGCAACACTGGCCGGACTCGGCAGAATGATCCTGTCAAAAAGCAACGGTCCCAGAGCCTTGTGGAATAACTCTCCCCCGGAGACGGACGCAGCTCCTACTGTCTCTCCATGAAAGGCCCCCTTCAGCGTGACGAACCGTCGCTTTTTCGAGCGACCCTTGATCTGCCAGTACTGGTAGGCCATCCGAACCGCCACCTCCACGGCAGTGGAACCGTCATCCGAAAAGAAGATATGATTGAGCGACTCGCCGCACAGGGGAAGCAGCTTCTGCGCCAGCTCTACCGCCGGCCCGTGGGTCATGCCCGCCATGGAGCAATGAGCCAGAGTTTCGGTCTGCGCGCGCAGGGCGTTCATCAGCCGCGGATGGTTGTGTCCGAGCACGTTGACCCACCACGATGCGTTGCCGTCCACGTACCGGGTTCCGTCCATGTCGTACAGGTAGATCCCCTCCGCCCGCTCCACGACCACCGGATCGATCTCCTCGATGTACTTCTTCATCGGCGTGTAGGGGTGCCAGATTAACTTCTTGTCGAGCGCGACGATCTCTTCACGTGTCATCATTGGGAGGTATCCTCGGTATCTTTCACTACCCTGGCAAAAATCTCTCCACGGGCCACGGTCAATTTGAGATTCGTTCCCGTTGGAGCCTGTTCGGGTGATTTGACGATCGCACCATCGTCGGCGCGTCTTATTACTGCGTAACCCCTCTGAAGGCTGGCCAGAGGGCTGAGCACCTGAAGCCTGGCGACGATCTGCCCCAGATCTCCACGGGCTCTTGCCATCGTCGGTTGGGGCCATCTGTACAATCCCTCGCCGGCGGCCACGAGATCTCCCCGGGCCCTGAACAGTACCCTGTCCGGCCATCTCGCCAGAACCTCCCTGGACCTTGCCAACGCCTCCATGCCGGCCCGGAGCCTCGTCCGGGGATCTCTGGTCTTCATATCTCCGAGCACCCTGCCGAGCCTTTCACGACGCCGGCTCATCCCGTGCGCAAAGGCGGTCCGAAGACCGAGCGAAGCTTCATCAAGCCGGTGAGAGAGCTTCTCCATCTCGGGCACGGCCAGCTCTGCCGCTTCAGACGGCGTTGCCGCGCGCCGATCCGCGACCAGGTCCGCGAGGGTCACATCCACCTCGTGGCCCACGGCGCTTATCACCGGGACCGGACACCGTGCGATGGCACGAACCAGATCCTCGTCGTTGAAGGCGTCCAGATCCTCCGACGAACCGCCGCCCCTGCCGATGATCACTACCTCCACACCCTCGTGACCACTCACCAGATCGAGCCCGCGCACGATTTCAATTGCGGCCCCTTTTCCCTGAACACTGGCGTGGGCGATGACGATACGCGACGGAAACCGGCGTGACGCCACCTTGATGATATCCCGCACGGCGGCTCCCGATCGGGAGGTGACCACACCCACCTTTGCCGGAATGTGGGGCAGCGGCCGCTTGCGCTCCGGGGCGAACAGACCCTCGGCTTCGAGCTTCGCGCGAAGCTCGGCCAGCGCCTTTGCCTTTAACCCCTCTCCCGCCTCCTCCACCCGGTCGGCGACGAGCTGATATCGACCACCGGCCTCGTACAGGGTCACGCGTCCATGGCAACGAATCTTGACGCCCTGCTCGATTCGCGAGCCGTATCGCATGGCCCCGCCGCGCCACATCACCGCGTCGATGCTCGCCTTGCCGCCCGGATCCGCCAGCTTGAAGTAGATGTGGCCGGAGCGCGCAACGGTCGCCTCCGAAACCTCCGCCTCGAGCCAGACGCCCGCAAAGGCGCCCTCCAACAACGAGCGCGCCTCCTTGTTTATCTCTGCCACCGAGTAGGTCTTCTCGTCGGTGTTACTGGTGCCAAAACCGAATTCCATAGAACGGGGATATTATCGATCTATCGAGGAGGGGGGAAGAACAAACAAGGCGTTTTCAATGCGCCTCGTTTTTCGGCCGTTTCCCCAGATCAATTTCTCCAAGTTCGATCCAGTTGGCTTTTCCAACATCTGGACCCGGTGGCGCCGAGACCCGCTTTCCGTCGCAAACGATCGAGAAGAATCCTTCGGCCTTGCCCGGGTTACCCTTCCATTTCAACTTGAAAGCATCTTCAATGATTTGTTCTTTGGGAAAATATTTGAATGGAAAAGACCCGTTAACAGGTTCGTGGCTTCCCGCCCCCAGGATTTTGAGTCTCTCCTTGCCCTGATTGAAAAGCACCCGGACTTCGCAGTTCTGAGTAATCCGCTTGTGAGCTCTCAGGTAGAGTGAAACCTTCAAAGGTTTTTTGGGGTGAATTCGTCCGGTGCCCAGATCCGCCGCCACCAGCTCAATACCGTTGGACAGGGTGATATTGAATCGACGGGCCCTCGGCGGTATCCGATCCACTATTGACCGGGATATTACAGTCTGTAGCTGTCTGCTTGCCCGATACTCCTCCCACGCCAGGAGCCGATCTTTCATTTCCTTCAAGGTTTTGGAGTGCCCTTCCTGGATTGCCTGGGATTCGCCGGGGTCGTTGACGATGTCGAACAGCTTCAGATCGAGCGTGTGTGCATTGTAGATCAATTTATACCTGGGACCAATCAGCGCTCGATACTCTTTTATTTCAGACACCATCTCCCGTTCGGCATCGCAACTCCCGAGCATGGCCGGCAGTAGAGAGGATGCGGTCATACCGAACTTCCCCCCATCGATTCCAGCCAGATTGAGAATTGTGGGAGCTATGTCACAGTGGCTGGTAACACATGAAACCTTTCGCGGTTCAATCCCCGGAGAGGATATAATCAGCGGTATCCTGGCCACCTCCTGCCACAGATTCTTGCCGTGGATTTTGCAGCCGTGTTCCCCCAGCATCTCTCCGTGATCGGACATCAGGACAACCATTGTGTCCTCTTCGAGACCCAACTTTTTCAACTTGTCAAGCATGCGTCCGATTGCACGATCTGTGAAGAAGACCTCTCCATCGTACAGACCGCTATTCCCTTCACCGAAATTCGGAATGCCGGAATGTTCCACGTAATAGTGATGGGGATCCATGAAGTGAATAAATACGAACCAGTTGTCGTTTCTATGTTTTCTTATCCACCTGACGGCTCTGTTTACCAGTTTTTCCGAGGTGGAGCGTTTTTTCATCCAGCTGAATGCGCGGGCGTATTTCCGGTCGACGTGATCGAATCCCTGCATGTAGCCCGACTTCCTGGTCATGAGGTGATATGTCAGGAATGCTGCAGTGTGGTATCCGTTTTCTTTAAGAACCTCGGCGAGCAGAGTGTTTTCCTCGTCGATGCCGTTGGGGTGTGATTCTCTGTTCCACAGGATATCCGGTTCATGTCGTCCGGTAAGAAGTATCGGAAAGGCATATCGGGTGGTCGGCGCTGCACTATATGCATTTGTAAAATTGACCCCTTGTGCGGCGAGTCGATCGATGTTGGGTGATGTTTCCTTGTTATAACCGGCATAGGAGAGACGGTCCGCTCTGAGAGCATCCACAAGAAGCAGAAGGATTCTCTTTGGTGGTTTGAGTTCATCCGGAGGGGTGACATAAGTGGCTCTCGGTACCCAGGGCGGCTTTGCCGCCACATCGCCGCCGCGGCAATTGTCATCGATGCCGTTTCCCGGCAACTCAACCGCGCCCGGGTTTATCAACGAATCAGAGTCATTACAGTCAACGCCGTAGATCGGAGAATAACCGTCATTGTCAAAGTCGATTTGCGACGTTAGATCCACCAGCAGCCAATGCGGGGGGCGGGGTTCCAGGACCGGACCCGGCCGTAACGGTTCAAAAGAGAGCACACCTCCCAGGGCTGCGGATCCGATTACCAACACGATTATGGATGTGGTCCTGACTGCAGCAATCCGCCTGTTGGAGACCAGAATTGCGATTGCGACACCCAACGACACGATAATGGCAATATGCACCAGGTCCAGAATGTCGGTGGCATGAAGTATGGGCCTCCATATGATGAGGGGGACCGCTCCTGCCAGCCCGAGGATCAAAAGCAGAATTCCGACAAGGTTCCAGCCCTTTTCAATCCAGCTGTTTCTCCTGGTGATTTGGTTTGAAACAATGGCGAACACGACATAGGCCAGCAGCAGAAACGCCAGATCCAATGCAGCACATAGATATGGGCGGAGTAAAAGATGGCACCGAATCGGCACTTCTATTCCCATGAGTATACCGGCCGAGGCAACAGCGGGTATGAAGGATATCGGGGATCGTGCAGCGCGGACGATCGGCTGAATCGTAAAGGAGCCGGCGGGTCCTCGCCGTGAACCCAGAAAGAACAGCAACCAGACAATGCAACCGAGCGCAAGGCCGATCAGCGCCGAAACCGCCAGCCCCACCGGCACACCGATGATCATATCTTTCCAGGAAGAGTCATTGCCAGGCAGCCAGGCTACCAGATCGAAAACGAAAGCCAGAGAGGCGGCTGTCACGCCGACCAGAAGAAAGCTGGACGGCACCTTTATTCCGAGTCTGCTATCGGCCTCAAAACCGGGAAGTCGGCAAATTGCATGGGACAAAAAAGAGGTGAGACACAGACCGATGACAAGAACACCGATTTCGATTACAGCCACAAGCATCGATCCGAGGAGCACCTCGGCAAAAGTGGACGCAGCCCATTTGATCACAAAATAGAGGCAGGCATAGACTGCTGCCGCCACGAACGCTGTGGCTATAACTGCCGAAACCCGTTCTTTAAAATGGGTGAACATAAAAATCGGTTTCTTTTAAAAATGGCATATCAAGCTGCCTGGTACTGCGAAAAATGTACCATAAAGTACTTGTTTAACATTGTGTAAGATATTCCGACACATAGCGCAGAATGACTACTCTGAGTTGTGCCAGGTGTGCCGTCAGAAACACTCGTAGGCGCCGCGATCGTAGCCGCCGCCAGCGGGCCTGGAATTACCCTCGATATCGTCCGACGGGACACCGGTGACCGCGCCGGTCGCCGAATCGACGGCGGGGGAAGATGACAGGGCGAGATGCAGGTCGTAGGGGGCGCCTCCCACGAACCCGGGATCCGACAACAAGTTCTGATCTCCCGGCGCGGTGGGGCCGTCCTGGAGGACGTTGTAGGTTATCGTAGCGCTGGAGGGATAAACGTCGGTGGATTGCGGAACGTTGGCCCACAGGATGGAGTTGGTGATGGTGGGAGTTGTGCCTGCCATGAAGATCCCGCCTCCCTCCATTCCGGTGTTCGACCAGATGGTGCAGTTCATCACGTTGAAGGTACCGGAGTACTCGAAGAACAGGGCTCCCCCCTCTGCGTAGATGTAGCCCCCGGAGAGATTGAAGCGGAAGACGCAATTGGTAGCAATCAGGGTGCCGCTCGACCCCAGCGAGGCGAAGACCGCTCCGCCCTGTGTTCGCGGACCCTGGGCGATGTTGTCGTCGAAAAGACACCGATCCAGGACCGTGGTGGAGGCTCCGGTCAGGTACAGGGCACCACCATGCGAGAACATTCCGCCCGAATCACCGCTGGAGATATTGGAATCGAAGGTGCTGTCGTTTATGGCTGTCGTTCCACCCGTCTTGTAGATAGCGCCGCCCAACCCGCCGTCGTTATCGATAAAATCGCACGCATCGATTATCAGCGGGCTGTTGCCGCCGTAAATTGCCCCGCCGTAGCCTCCCATTCCCGTATTGTTGGACTCGAAGATGCAGTCGGTGAAGTTGGTTGACTGGCTCGTCGCGAGGTGGACGGCGCCCCCGGTGCTCAGGTTGTCAGTTGCGTAGTTGCCGTAGAAATAACACCCCACAAAGACAGGGCTCGCGGTGTCGGCGTTATAGATGGCGCCGCCGCCCTCGTCCGCCGAATTCTGATCGAAAGTCGTATCGATGATCTGCGGGGACGCTCCGTTCATATTGCAGATGGCTCCCCCCATTCCCGGTGTGCCGGCCCCGACTCCGGGGGCGCTGTTCTGGGTGAAGATGCAGTTCTGGACCAGGGGGGACACGCCGTCGTTGAACATACCGCCGCCGTGGTTGTCTTCGACCTGAAAGGTACTCGTGGCGTGGCCGCCGGTGACGGTAAAGCCGTCGATCACCGAATCGTCCGCGCCCGTCACCACGTGGTGTACGCTATTTCCGCCATCTATCTCGGTAACGTTTGCGGCCCAGTCCCGCCCGGCCCACGCCTCGGCCGTGTCGGAAAACCCGCCGTAGAGCCTGACGGTGGGTCGCATCAGGCAAGTGGCCTCCTCGTTGACGCCCTCCGTGGGGGAGTAGCTGCCGGCCTTCACCCAGACGTGGCAGTAGGTGATGCCCGGATCCCCCGACACGGCGGACTGCGCGTCGTAGATTGCGGTCTGGACGATAGTGAACGCGTCAGTCCAGTTGAGGCCTGTTTCCGCTCCGGTCGCGGCGGCGTCCACATAACGTACGCAGGTCCCGCACTGATCGAAGTTGACATCGCCCCAGCCGTCCACGCAGCTATTGCAGTCATCAGCCGTATCCCAGTTGCCCGCGCACTGGCATTCGGCGGTGGTGGTGGTCATGTTCACGCAGACCTGGTGATCGGTGCAGTCCTCGACAACCCCCTCACTCTGGTCGCACGAATCGAACGAGTGGATATCCCCTCCTGAACATTGCTCGTAGGCTGCAGGAGTACAGTCCGAATCGGTGTCGGTATCGGTATCGGAATCGGTGTCGGAATCAGTGTCGGAATCAGTGTCG
>JAUVAN010000445.1 GCA_030591725.1 Deltaproteobacteria bacterium | reverse complement strand
GGTTCCCCATATAGTGTAGACGACAGATTTCCTGCCCAGAACCATCCAGCCCAGCACCAGCAACGGAAGATTGATGATGAAGCTGGTCAGCCCCGGATTCCAGTCCAGCATGAGCTTCAGGAGAATCGAGATGCCCGTCACGCCGCCCTCGGCGAGGTTGTTGGCGATGTTGAAGTAGTTGATGCCGAACGCCATTACCGCAGAACCCAGGAGTATTGCTCCGAAATTTATAATTTTAACATTCTTCATTGTTGCCTCCGCACGATTTTCGCGGCTCCTATAACACTTTGAAAATCGGCGGCAACACTCAAAGTGAAGTATTTTTGAGGTATGATTTCGGCCCAAAATGACGTAGGTCGTATGCTGAAAAACAGATCGGATTTCAAACTAGTATACAAGCGGTTTCGCTGGAAGGAAAAGCCCCATGACACATCTCGTACCCTGGCACGGAGGCCTCGAGGCTCCGGTTAACCGCATCGTTTCGCGAGACGAGGAAGCCGATTTCAAGACGGCGGCCGCTTCGCTTCCAAAGATAGTCGTCGTTGACGCCGATCTCTCCACCGCGGACAGGATTGCCGACGGCACTCTTTGCCCCCTGACCGGATTCATGGACGAGAGCGTTTTCAACGGCGTGCTCGACACCATGACCATCGAGTCGAAAGGCGGGAAGTACGTGTGGGGGATTCCCCTGTCCCTGCCGATCTCCGAGGCGGAGAAGCAAACCCTCGAGACGGGCAAGACCGCGGCCCTGGTAAATGGGGCGGGCGATCTGCTCGGGACAATCGACGTCTCCTCGATCTTCGCCTGGGACAAGGCGCGCTACAACAAGGGTGTTTACGGCACGGAGAGATCCGATCACCCGGGCGCCCGCATCGCGAACGACGATCCCCGGGAGACCCTCGTGGGCGGCGATATTCGTATTCTCGCAAGGCCGGCCAACCCCCACTTCGGGCAGTATGTGTTGTCGCCCGTAAAGACTCGCGCGCGCATCGAGGAGCGCAAATGGGATGCCGTGGTCGCGTTTCAGACCCGGAACCCGCTGCACAGGGCTCACGAGTATGCGCTGGTGCACGCAATGGAGGAGTTGACCCGTTCGGGGAAGTTCGCCGGCGTGATCCTCAATCCGTTGGTGGGGGAGACCAAGGGCGACGATGTGGACGCGGCCACGCGAATGCGAACCTACGAGTGTCTGCGCGATCTCAAGCTGCTGGGCCAGGGCGACAAGGACGAGGCCCTGTGGAACGAGAAGGGCTACGACCTCAACGATCAGTTCGAAATCTGGGCGCTGGATATCAAGATGTTTTACGGTGGACCCAGGGAGGCGATCATGCACTCCGTCTACCGCCAGAACTTTGGTTTCTCCAATATCGTCATCGGTCGAAAGCACGCGGACGCGCCTTTCGATGACGGCACGGCGATCTGGGGCGACTTCGACGCCCAGGAGATCTTCGACGACCTGCCCGGTGAGCTGCACATCAAACCCTCCAAGGTTGGTTTCGCGGCCTTCTACGAGTCCCTCGGGCGCGTGGACCTGATGAAAAATCACCCGGACGAGAAGCCGGTCTTCATCTCCGGCAAGCAGGTGCGCGCGGACCTCCAGTCCGGCAATAAACCCGACTCCCGTATCCTTCGATCCGAAATCGCAGAGATCCTCATATCGAAGATGGCCAAGTAGTAATTCCCCTTCTTTTCAGATACTTACATAGGTGCCAGTCACTTTTTTTTTCGGTGGGAGGGAACCCATGTTGAGGATCATGATCACTGCGTTGCTCATCGCCGGTTGCGGAGCGCCCATCGCCGGTGAGTGTCCAGAGACCGCAAAGAACCCGTGCATGACGGGGAAGGTGTGCACCCATGACGCGTCGAAGGGCTGCGACATGTGCTACTGCGATTCTCCCAAGCTGGAGACCCCGCTTGTGGAGGACGAGAACGCGATGGGGAGGAACCCTCTGAGCCCGCCGTAACCGCTCTTTATTATAGGTGCCAGACACATTTTTTCGGTGATCAGTCGGTGGTCCACACGCCGCTGTTCAGGTCGCAGGCGTACTCAGCCTCAGCCGCTTCCTCGTAATAGTTGTGGTCATACTCCATGCCGTCGCCACCGTTTATAGTGCAGCGGCCCACCCGGTCAGTGCCGGTGCAGGCGGAGGCTACGTTAGTACCGTCCATGGCCGAGCAGTGAAATTCGGCCGAGTCGGAGTCCCAATCTACACCGGTATAGTCGATGCACTCGGCGTTGTCGCTGTAATCGATGCACGATCCGCCTGCGCCGTCTCCGTTTCCGTTCTCCGAATCGTCATCGGAGTCGCAGCCGAATGCCGCCGCCAGGCAGAGTGAGAATGCCAGAACATAAAATCGTCCAGGGTTCATTGAATGCTCCTTTTCCATGGGGTTAAGTTGTATCGAGCCAAAGTACTCAGACGTTGTACCAGGCCAAGGTATTCAGACATGGCAGGTGGAGTCAATGTGTCAAGGGGATGGGGCGGAACGGCCCGCTGTTCTTTTTACGATCGGTCTGCGTTTCAGTGCCAGGGCGCCGCCCGCGCCGAAGAGGATGGTCAGGCCGGTCTGCAAGAAATACAGCGCGAAGATGAAGACCGCGGCGCGTTCACTCTGCGCGGCATCCGGGATGTACATTTGCAGCGCGACGAGCACGGCGATCTGGAAGTTGCCGAAGTACCCCGGGCCCGCCGGCAGGAGAATGCCCACCGCCAGGATTCCCATCCCCGCGACCGCGCCTGCGGCCGGGAGATCGAGCCCGCAACCCCGCGCCAGCATCAGAAAAGCAAAGGCGTTGATGCACCAGTAAGCGGC
>JAUVAN010000246.1 GCA_030591725.1 Deltaproteobacteria bacterium | reverse complement strand
CATCGATGGAGTTACTCTCTATTACGTTGGCCACGGTTTGCGTCTCTCGAAGCACACGGCTCAGGAGGGACTGCATGAGGGTGTCCGCGTCCACGTTCATCACGTTGAGGAGCAAGGACCGTTTCAGGGAATCCGAGAGCAGGTTGTTGGCCTGGAGGAATCCGATACCTCCGGAGGTCAACCCCATCAGGAGTGAATCTCGCGAGAACGGATTGTCCGAAGGGTCGAAAATATGGGCCAGGTGCTTGACCCATTCGGTGATGACATCAGTGTCCTTCGAGGGCGCATCAAGGCCGGCCTCCTCGAGCTCGCCGACGATCATCTCCTTTGTAAAGGCCCGGGCGATCAACTTGATCGCTGCGGGGGGAAGAACAAAATCACTCATCGGCCACGCTCCTGCCGGTCCATATCGCGAGATCGCGTCCTTCAGAACGAAGATCTTGTGCTTTACCGGGACCGACAGTGTATCAGCGCAACGCGACTATTTCCAGCCATGCGATACGTCTTTGAAATCCGGGGTGTCGTGTAGGTTATTTGCGATTACGCCCTATTCCTCTTCCGCCACGTCATTCGCCCCTTCAGGATTGCCAGCCTGGTCGTTTTCTCCGGTCTCCTCGCCGCTGGGAGTGTCTTCCTCTACCGCCTCCTCATGAACTTCCTCGGACGGTTCTTCCTCCTCGACGACCTCGTCCTCGACCGGCGGGGGGACGTCAACCGACGGTTTTTGTCCACCATGACCGGCCTGGAACTTTTCCAGCCCGGCCTTTCTCGCATCGAGGTCCATCCCGGGGATCGTGAGCGGCCGACGGTCGGCGGTTGCCCCCCTGGGATCCTCACCGCCCGTATGAACACCCCTGGGGGTCTTCAACTCCGCTCCTCTGTCCGGCGTGCCGACGCTGGGGCGAGGCGCCTTTGTCTCAGGCCGGCTCTTTTTTCTTACGTTCTTCTTGCGCTTGGATCGGTCCGCGCTCTTTCTGCTCCTGGCGAGGCCTCGCTTCGAGGGTGAGAGCTTGGCGGTCTGCAATGTTCCCCGGTACAGGAAACCGTAGTAACCGTCAGTGCGATGGGCTCGCCTCAACTCTACGCTGAAGCTGTCCATGTTTTCCGCGAGCGCCTTCGAGCTTGCGCTCTTGTCCTTGTATCCGTCGAGAATCTTGAACATGAGGTAAATGTTGAAGCGGCTTCGCTCAATGGGATCCGCAAGGGTAATGGTGCCCTCGACGCTGGCGTCGAAGTCTCTGGAATCGACGTTGGATTTTTTCACCTGGCCGATACCATTTTCAAAAACCACCTCAAATGAAAGCGCGTCGATCTTTATCTCATCGACGGACATGGGCATCCCACCCACTTCGATCTTGGACCGACCGTTCCCAAAAGCGATATTCCTCCCCTCGAAAACGATATGCCCATCTGCGTCTCTGAAATCTCCGGTTGCAGATCGAATCTTGATCTTCAGGTCCATCTTGCCGGATACGGGGAGGGGAGACTTGTTTCGCAGATCATGGAGCTTGCGAAGGTTGAGCCCGGTGGCTGCGAGTGAGAAGGAGAGTGCCTGGTCGTCCTCATCCTCTTCGTCTTCTCCTTCTTCGCTCTGCTCTTCATCTTCTCCTTCTTCACCAGTTTCACCACGAGCACCGACAGGACGTCTGGCCTGGCGACGTTTCTTGGCCTGAGCTTTTCTTCTCTTGTCGGCTCGTTTCAAGGCGTCGGCTGAAGAGTCTCCGCCCGACGGAAGCGAACCCACGAACGAGATCTCCAGATCCCCGTCAAGGAAGTCCATATCCAATTCGACATCCAGTTGACCGAAGGCGAGGCCGATAAAGCCGACATCGATCACCATCTCCTCTACCAGGTATTTGAGAGCCGGCTTTTTTTTCTCCCTGGAGGAATCGTCCTTCTTGTCGTCCGCGCTCTCTTTCTCGTCATCGTCCCACTCATCGTCGTCATCGTCGTCATCGTCCGCACCGGAACTCTCCTCCGGCTCCTCCGGCACGCTTATCTCGATCATGGACAGCACGAGATTGCCCGTCAGTGAGATGGACAGGTCCCCGATCTCGACTTCCCGGCCAAGCGCCTTTTCCAGCTGCTCTTCGAGGATGGGCTCGAAACGATCGATGGGAAATGTCCACAGGAGAAAGAGGATGAAGGAGACTATAAAGAACGCCGGGTATCCAACGAACTTGAGGATGCGCGTCCTGGTAAATCCGGCCATCAGCGATCCACCTTTCGATTTGTTTTGGCGTTTTTCTGCTTGGTCGCTGAAGTTTCCTCGCGGTTGATCTCGTATGTGGAAATGGTCATCTTGACGTCAAAAGAGTCCGGGGTGTGCTTCCTCTTGCGAATCTCCAGTTTGGTGATTGCGATGGGGAATTTTCGTCTGTTTGCCTCTACCTCCTCCATGAACTTGGTGAGTTTTTCCAGGCCCATGTTTCGAATGGACACCTCCACAGCGTGAACTATCCACTCGTTTCCGTGGTGCTGGTCGGACAGTTCCTTGGTGTCAGGATCGGGAGCGTCGATCTTGTTTGCCACACCATCCACCAGGGTTCGAAGAGGGGTGGGTTTGACGCGGCTGAGCGTTCGTCCGGATGCCTCCAGACGCTTGCTCTCAAGATACTCGGGCTTCTTGATGGAGATGAATTTCAACGTTTGAGCCCGGATCATGTTTTCTTCTTCAAGATCATCGATCGCGGAGCCGACAAAATATACAACCATGAAGATCGCCAGGATCCCCATGACGACGACCATGCCCATGGCCAGTCTTTTTTCCCTGGCGGACATTCCAGATACTAGATTTCGAACCAACGAAGCCATCAATGAACTCCTATGGGCATTTGCTTTCAATATCCATCTGGTACTTCTTGCGCTCCTTGACCGTTTGCACCTTCCCGATTCTGATCGTTGTGAAGCACTCTGTGAACTCGGAAAGCTTCTGTTGAATGAGATCCGTCGGCGACAGTTGCGGAACCTCTTGCGCAGGATCCGACTGTCCTTCCTCCAGCGGCTGTCCGGGTGTGACTTCAGCCTTGATCTCCGAATCGACCATGGCCTTGATGGTTATTCGCTTGGGCTTGATATCCAGCAAGTTCACATCGTGCACAACCGAGACAGGTATCCGGCGCGAGAGTTCAACGACGATATCGAAGGCGTCAAACGTCGGCATCGGAGCCTTGTTCTCATCCTTCGACTTGAGCTTGTCTTCAATTGTCGTACCATCGGTGATGGCCTTGCCGAAGAGCTCCCTGGTCTGCTCTTTCAGGGAAGCTATTTGCGCATCGGCCTCGTCGGCGAGAATGCTGTACTTGACGTAGGTGGTGAAGCCCCACGCGGCCAACATTGCGAAAACGAGCACCGCGGCCCAGATCACTCGCCTCTTCAGAAATTCGTAGTTGCCCTTGAAGGCGAGCTCATTGCGGCGAACATTGAACCTCCTGGCCCTCTGGAGTTCTTCTCTTCGGGCCAGGGCGTGTGCCTGCACGGCGGTTTCATATGCCGGCGGTTCGGGCCCGGTTTTGAGGACGCCGTCGAGAGGCACGCCGTAGCGCTGCACGGGGATGCCCAGCTCATCGGCCATCAGCGTTTCGAGGTTGCCGATCAACGAGCCGCCTCCGCACAACAGTACCCTCGTCGCACTCTTTCCGCCCGCCGCCAGGTGTCCCTTGAGGGTCTGACGGATCTCTCGTATCAGCGGTTTGAGGGCGTCGTCGAGAACCTCTCCGACCTTTCCACCGAGGCCGTCCCGGATCTTATATTCCTCTGCTTTTTCAAAGGACACATTCCCCAGCTTTGCAAGCTGGGAGGTCAAATCCTTTCCGCCGCGCAGGATCGTTCTCGTCGTGTTTGCCGGATCCCCGATAATCGCAACGTTGGTTCGCAGATGGCCGATGTCCACCAGAGCGCAGACATCGTCTCCGCAGGCTTCCGCAATGCTCGAATCCTCCTTGTAAACCAGGGGAGCGACACCCACCTCACGCGGATAGACACCGGCGGGCGTCAGCCCATCGAGGAGCAGCTTTACCTTCTGGGTGGGAACCACGGCGCACAGCAATTTGATCTCGTCGTTCGCTCGCTCGATCTCCACGTGGTCGAAGACCGAATCCTCAATGTCGTAGGGGATGATCTCGTCGAGTTCAAATTTGAGAACCTGCTCGATGCTGCGTGAGGCGCTCGAGGGCAGGTTGATGATCCTGATGGTCGAAACCTCTCCGGGAACGGCGCAATGGATGATTTCGGTGGTTATCCCCAGCCTCTCGATCAGACGTTTCGCCGCCTCAAGGACTTCTTCTTGTGAGGAGTTGCCACTCGAGCTGAGCTTCACGGGCTCGGTCTCGAACTTGACGATCTCGCTTCCGCGCAGACCCATGCTCACTACCACCAGCTTGACGGTATGGCTTCCGAGATCGAGGCCTATTACGTTCTGAGCCATCTCTACTCCATTCTCCAGTAGAGCACTTTGCCACCTGACGCCGCGACCGACTGAGTCGGATTAAGCATGTCCAGTCCCTCCATGTCCACGACCATGTGTATCCGTCTGGTTGTCTTTCCTACCGTGCCCTCCGAGTAGATCGAAAAGACCGTGCTCTCGGTTGTCAGCACCCGACGAGCCTCGCGCTTGTTTGCAATCGGGAAACCGGTGATGGGGAGGAACAGTCTCTCCTCGGGGTTCTCCACAGCTTTGATGAAATCGCTGACCTTGGAGAATGGCAAGAAGGTTCTTATCATCACCACCCCCTGGAGGATCTGGAGCAGGTTGAAGCGCATGCCCATATCCATGCAGGGGCTCATCCCGGATTCGTCGGCGGACAGCATGCAGATCTGCGAGAAAAGCACCTGCGCCGGCGCGGTGTTGACGTTGATCCGGCCCTTGCCCCAGACGGTCAATACGCGTTTCTCCGGATCCGTCGGATTGGGGTCTACGAACGAGGACCAGAAGTCATCGCCTATTCCCTTGACGAAATGTAGCTCCTCCAGGCTGTCGTAGGGGGCGTTTTTCCTTTCGTATTCCGGATCCTGTCGCGAGTAGTAGGTCTCGTCCTCGCCGCCGGACTGATCGCACAGCTCCTCGTCCGGGTCGGCCCAGTCCAGGATCTCGCACACGACCTCCTCGCGCTCGAAGAAGGAGGAGCTGTCGTCCTGTCTGGCGAACATCTCGTCGTACTCACGAGGGGCCATCAGCATACCCAGTTGTTGCATCAACCTGACGCGAGCCTTCTTCTTTCCAACCGCACCCACGTTGACATTGATCTTGCTGTCCTCGTCGACGATCAGGACGGAGAAGTCACCGTCCTTGATGCCGAGCCCCTTCGCATCCTCCAGGGTTATTCCGGCCATGTCCCCGAGGAGTCCCGCCCCACCTTCGGGGTCGGTGAACGGCTCCAGCAGGAGGTCCGCGTATTGCCAGAAGGGAAAGTTCAGGCTTCCGCCGAGCAGGGGCTGGACCGAGAGCGCCAGGCGACTGAGGTTTACTCCGGAGCGCGCAAGATACTCGGCCTTGACGGCGTCCCTGTGGTTTACGGTGTTGGCGAGATAGACCTCGTTCGTCTCCATGAAGTCAGCGGTCATGGCAGCGAGGATCGTCAGTGCGATGAGGACCGTTATCAGAGCGATGCCGCGCTGGTTCTTATGTTTTCTGGCGGTTTTCAATGGGTCACCAGTACCGGTGGGCCGGGGACGAAGCCCTGTTGAAGGATGGCTGTTCTCATTGGTATCGGCAGTTGGGTGCCGTAGGCGACAACTTCTCCCAGCCTGTTGTGTACAGATAGCTTGATTCGTATCTGGAAGGGAAGGATCCCGGCCTCGCCGGTGGCTTCCGTCGTGTCCCACTCGTCCTGCCATTCGTTCATCACCATGTCGAAGAATTGTAGATCGAACTCGTCCACATCACGCACCAGGATGAGCTGTTGTCCTCCCTCCAGGGGTTCCAGGTCCATGATTGGCGATTCCCTGCGAACCAGGTTTTTCTGACCGGAGATCTCCGGATCGTCCGCTATGAAATAGGCTACCTCGCATTGATCCGATTCGTTGATGTCGAAGTACCTTCTCTGATGGGTAAACGCGGCGAACTCGACGCGATCCTCACCACCGTGATCTTCGGCGATGAAGACAGTATCGTGGGTGGGCTCCAGGTGGGCGCGATGCCGGGAAAGAAACGCCGATGTGAAGTCCCTGGAGATCATGTCGAAGGCGACTCTCACCTGGTGCAGTCTGTCGTGGGAATCCTCCACGATGGTTCGTGTGCGCGTGGTCTGGCTGGTCGCCGCCCATATGGCCAGGGAGATCATGGCCAGCATCGTGGTGGAGATCATCACCTCGATGAGCGTAAAACCGGCCCGGCCGTGTTTGGGGGCTCTGGCGCTCATCGTTTCCCCTCCTTTTCCGAAGTGGGCATCTCTCCGAAGGTGCCCACGTCGCTCATCTCATCCATTGCGTTTACCTGCT
>JAUVAN010000154.1 GCA_030591725.1 Deltaproteobacteria bacterium | reverse complement strand
TTGCGCAACACCAGTCCGTTCCACAATATGATCGGTCGTCGCAAATACCATTGATATCAACATCGCCGTAAGAGTTGTCGCCGTAGCATGAGTCGAGATCGTTGCAAATGCCATCGGTGTCGTCGTCGCCCACAGCGTCGTCGCCGAGGCAGACGTCGATGTCGTCGCAAATGCCGTCAGAGTCAGAATCGCCGGTGGCGTCATCGCCATCGCAGACATCGCAGTCATCCGGTACGCCGTCGAAGTCGGCATCCAGAGTATCGTCGTACCCTGGACATAGATCGCAGCCGTCGGGAACACCGTCCCCATCCGCGTCTGACGAATCGTCGTATCCGTCGCAAAGATCAATGTCATCGCAAACACCGTCAGAGTCCGTGTCACCGGTGGCATCGTCGCCGTCGCACACGTCGCAACCATCCGGAACGCCGTCACTGTCCGCGTCGAGGGCATCATCGAAACCCGGGCAAAGGTCAACGCCGTCACAGACCCCATCACCATCAGCATCGGGACAACCCGCATCAGGCCCGGAATCGTCGCCGGCGTCCGGGATATCGGTATCAGTGTCAGTGTCGGTATCCGTGTCCGTGTCGGTGTCGGTATCCGTGTCCGCATCAGTGTCCGTATCGGTATCCGCGTCCGTGTCGGTATCGACATCCGTGTCGGTATCGACATCCGTATCCGTGTCGGTATCCGTGCTGCTGTCGAGGCCACTGTCGAAGTTGCTCTCATTTTCCTCACCGCACGCCAGGGCTATAAACATGGTGAGAAGTATCGAAAACGCAAGGGTAACTTGGGTTGAAATTTTCATCGAACTATTCCTTTCATTTGAATCCATTATGGAAAACCATACTCGGATTAGAGTTGTAGCATAATTTTCGCAGTATGCTTCATTTTTCTCAGACGGGAAACCCGATCTCTCGAAAAGCAAAAATCAACGAGACCAGTAACATTATTGCCGTTATGAGCAAGGAAAAAATCAGAAGCGCCTTGTTCAAAACAGTCATGGACCAGTTGAGTTCGAGTTCGTGCTCACCGGCGGGGGCGATCAGTGTCAGGAAGTTGGATCCTCCGGTGAAGATGGATACAGGATTCCCATCGATCCTGGCCGACCAGCCGCGTATGGCGAACATGGGTACGCTAACGGGGGTCGCTTCTTTGCACAAAATGCGCATAACAATATGCTGATAGCTCAGGGGATTGGGACCCCGTTTCAACGAGATCTCGCAAGAACTCACTTTCCGGGAAGCGGCGGAACTCTCTAATTTCCAGCGTTTCAATACAATTTCGTCCAGATCGGCTCGGTTGGCGGAGAGATCGGAGAGGTCGAGGTAGCCACTGGAAGGCAAGCTCGTTCCGCCATTCGTTGTTGCCAGCACGGGGAACGATGTCGTGGAGAGGGGTGCGGGTGAATTGATGTCATTCAGCCATGCCTTTATGAGCGAATTCCACTGGGCGCTGTCTGCCAGAACCTCCACGACCGGGCCTGCAAACGGTGTAGCGAAGGAGTCGATCTCAGTGTCCAGATAGTACTCCGAGCCGTGTGTTTGAATATTGGGCTTCGTCTTGCTCTTGTCGAAACGGGCGATAATGGTCTTGAGATTTCTGTTTGTTCCCGCCCTTGCGCCCGCGTTACCGCCGGTGAAAAAGCGGATTCCGGAGTAGTGGAACAGATCATCCCTATCCTTCTTTAACCGCAAGGCAGAACACAGGGCCAGGTTGGATTTGGGACCCAGGCCTGTCCAGTGGGTGCAGTAGTTTTGAAAACGCGACTCCTTGAATCCTCCGACTTCGAGGCTGACGCCGGCCGGGTACCTTGCATCAACACGGAACGGGTGGGTCGTTTCCGATACGAACGTCGGCGCATCTCCCTTGCGCTCCGCAAATTGGCGAGGATCGACATTTGTTTGCGCCAGGCTATCGATCTCGTTGAAGGCCCATGCGCAAACAGGGATTGTCACGAGCGCGACCGCAAGAGTTGCAGCAACCAGCGGACGCCCGGTGACGTTGGAAATGACCCGGGTAAACAGGCGCAAGAGATCTTCAGCGGCGACGGCGATCAGCCCAAAAGAAAACAACTCCAGAAGATAGATCGTTCTGAACACCTGTATCTGTTCAATAAAGGGCACGACACGCAGTAGCGGAAAATCGTCAGGTCCCACGTACAGCCCCAACGAAAGCAAGAATCCGCCGAGAAGAAACCGTCTCGAAGTACGTTTGATGCGGAACAGACAGACAAGTGCACCGACAAGGATCATTATGGTGAGAACAGGAGGGCGGACGCGTTTTGCCCGGCAGAGGTCATTTCTGTCTCTCAGATTATCCAGGGGAGATCGTTCCCTGTCGATGCTCCTCGCGCCGTCCCACAATCTTCCTGTAATTGTGAGATCTACGAGTTCCTCCATCTCAACTCCGTCGAACCACCACGCGGGTCCACTCGAGAGATCCCGGGGCGAAGAAACAGGTCGATATTCTGCCGAGTTCTGCATGAAAGGAACAAGCCAGAAAGAGGCCATCGATATGCCGAAAAAACCGACGAGGAGTCCTCGTTTCCAGTTCTTCCACCAGGTCGCCGGCATCACGAGAATCAGAAGAACAACACACAGGAAGACGTACACGGCCATAATGGAGTGAGCGAGGAGCGTGAAACCCAGAAGGAGGATCGCGCCCACGATTCCTGTTTCCCGCCGCATCGTCGATATCAGGGAGCCCAGGAAGAGTGGAAACAGGAATGAGGCGAGAGCCTGTGTCGCCAGGCCGACCTGGTAATATGCCTCAAAGGAATTTGAGAACGCGGAGACAGAGACCAGGGACAGCAGAGAAGCGATGGACGCCGCCCAGCGCCCGAGCCCGAGCCGCCTCAGGAAGAAGCACAAGGAGAACGGTGAAAGGGAGAAGAGAATGGCGACCAGATAACTGTGCACGGCTGAAAGATTCCAGCCGGAGATCCTGGCAACCGAAACGGTGATGAGATTGTGCAGGGGCTGGTAGAACTGAAGCAGCGGCGTGCCGAAGTCAATTCCCAGGGGCCCGAGCGGATTGTCACCAACGGAGATTGCATGGAAGATCCAGTGCTGGGCCTGGAGGTGTTGGATATTGTCACCGGCGCGGTTGAAGGTACCCTGGAGTACATCGGCCTGAAGACAGAACGCCCATATTGCCCCTGCGAGGGGTATTGCCAGATGGCAGTTCCGTACGAGCCAGGCGACCAGATGGGTCAGGTTCCTGGGTTTGTGTGAAAAAGATGCCATTCACTTTTGCCCGATCGCGACGGCCCGCACCCGGCCCCTTTCCATACCCCGCTCGAGGCGGGCGTCTACAAGAGTACCGGGGCTCGGATCGCCACCGGAGAGCGCAACCTGAATGAAGTTGTCGGTGAGACCGTTTAGCTCCCCTGAACGCCGGTCCTCCACGATGACCTCACGAACCTTGCCGATCTGTCCCTCCACGAAACGGGTGAACATCCCCTCGCCAAAACTGCGCACCTGGCGAACACGTTCCCTTGCCACCTGCCGCGATTGCTGGCCCGGCATGGTCGCGGCCCGCGTCTGCGGCCTACTCGAATATGGAAACGCGTGTACCTGGAACGGATTGATTGCTCGCAACAGGGCGAGCGTATTGTCAAAGGCCGCATCGGTCTCGCCCGGAAATCCGCAGAGGACGTCCGTGCCCACCGCAAGATCCGGGATGGCCACCCTCGCACGCTCGATCACCCTGAGAAGATCCACCGATGTGTACCCCCGCCCCATGGCCTCGAGGATCCCATCGTCTCCGGACTGCATCGGGATATGCAGGTGAGGGCATAATCGACCGTGCCCTGCCATCACTTCAATCAGATCTTCCCCCACCGACCACGGCTCCAGCGAGCTGAGTCTGACCCGACCGACGGCGAATCTGTCCGCGACGGCCTCGACGAGCTTCGCCAGGGAATGCCCGCGCGGCAGGTCTCGACCCCATGCGCCCATCTGCACGCCCGTGAGCACCAACTCCCGATATCCCGAAGAGGCGATCCTGTCCACGTTGTCCATCACCTCGCCCATCGGCATGGAGCGCTCAGGCCCACGGGCCGCCGGAACCACGCAATAGGCGCAGTGATGATCGCAACCGTTTTGCACCTTGAGCAGCGCCCTCGACCTGCCGGCTCCACTGAAACCCCGAACGTTCTCCCCCGGCCCGTTCCCCTTCTTCCCGCTTATCCAGGCGGCCAGCTCCTCCATGGGAACATCCCCACCACCGCGAACCTCCACATCTCCCTCGATGTTTTTTCCAAAATCCTCGATGGCCGTCACCGCGCAACCGGTCAGCACCACCCTGGATCCCGGAGCCTCCCTCAACGCCCGCCGGGCCATCTTGCGGCAGTCGCGCTCGGCCTCGGCCGTGACACAGCAGGTGTTGATCACGATGAGATCCGCTCCGTCGAATTCGTCCACGATCTCCACCGACGACGGATCCATGTGACGACCCAGCGTTGCGCTGTCAGCCTGATTCGCCCGGCATCCGATCGTGCGTATGGTTACCTTCAATCGCGTCACTTTCCGATCCTTCTCAATGACATTGATACCAAAATCACCACGCGACACCAATCGACAAACTCTACCGTGCCCGATACCCAAATACCGTGGAACTCAGATTGACTTCGACCGCACATGGTGCCTACATTGATATTCTGAACCGTAACCCTACTAGCCGCCCTCGAGAGGAATTCGACATGTCAGACAAAATGATCATCGTCAACGACGCAAACTTTTCCTCCGAGGTAGAACAATCCAGTCTTCCGGTGCTCGTGGATTTCGGCGCCACCTGGTGCGGGCCGTGCAAGGCTCTCGGCGCCACGCTCGATGGAATGATTGACGGCTACGAGGGTCGGGCCAAGTTCTGCTACGTGGACATTCAGGAGGCGCCGACCGCAGCAACGAAGTTTGGTATCCGCTCGGTTCCAACTGTCATAGTATTCAAAAACGGCATGCCGGCGGGGTCGTTGCTCGGAGCTGTCTCCAAACCAAAACTCGAAGATCTTTTGTCAGTAGTAGTTTAGTCTTTGTTGTCGCCACGGGCTCGGCGCGATCTTCTATCGGGCGCGGGCACCGGGGCCCTGGCAGCCGGACGACGCGGGGGAGGCGTGGCAGACTGAGACGCCTTGTGAACACCCCGCTGCTGGCTGCGCGGAAATCCTATGACCTCCGACGACCTCGTAACTACCGGAGGCACGATGAAGGAAATAACGGAGTCCTCCACGCTGGTGCCGATGCGCTTCCTCCACTCCTCGTCGGACCCCTCGGTCTCGAGCTTTTCAACATTGTGCAGCCCCGTGATCGGGACTTCGCTGATCTTGGCATCCTCGAGCTTGGCGGCGGCCCGGAGGAACCTGGGATTGATCCCCTCTTCATCACCTGCACGCTCTTTGAGAACCTCGCCGGCCCTCATTGAATCTCCCCCCCGTTTCTCCACCTCCAGCTTGTGCGCGGCCCGAACGAACCTCGGATTCACACCTTCGAGACGATCTGCGTGCTTGATGAGCTCCTCGGTGGATTCCCGCTCTGCCTTCCTGGTCTGAGACATCAGTTTTGCGGATGGATCTTCCAGCGTCGATACTTCCTCCATCTGGAGCATGCTCGCATCGATCTCCTGGGTCACTTCACGACGCGCCCGGATCTCCTCCATGGCTTCTATCTCATCGAGATCGATCTCCTGGGTCACCTCCCTGGACGGTGCTGCCCTCCCGGGAGCCGACGAAGACCTCTTCCCTACGGATGTGGACTCATCGTCATCGACATCCACCGGCAAGTTGAGCCGCTCCATCTTCGGCGGCGCCGCCCGTCGCGCAGGAGCTGGTGGAGGCACCGATTCCCTCGGGGACGGCCTCTTTGGCGCGATGGGATCGCTCTTCGCCATCAAATCGTCGATGGGCGGAAAATCATCAGGCAAGAACGCCGGCGCCTGGTGAGGTTGGCGATCTGACAGTCTGCCTACCTTCCTCGACATCGGCGGTGGGGGCAATGTGGCCTTACTGCTTGGAAGCGGCGGCGGCGGAACGCTGCTCACTCGCCTCGGAGGGGGCGGCGGCGGAATGCTGCTCACTCGCCTCGGAGGGGGAGCGACCTTGGATGCCCGAACCTCCTCCAGGCTGTCCATGTGGGCGCGAATGACATCATCCATTGAGACCTGCACCGTCGCATCGGGAACACCCTGAACGCCGAACTTCAAACCGGAACCGGTCTTCCTTTTTTTTGGAGGGGTCCTCCTGGGCTGTGGAGCTCTTACCGCCGGGCTACCGGGTGCAACCTGGTGCTTTTTGAAACTAGGGGGAGGGAGGCCTGCAAGCTCCGAGATGTCGCTCAGCAGCTCCTCGGTGTCGTGGAATCTCCCTCTCGGATCGGTCAGAAGAGACCTCATCAGTATCGAGTCGATTTCCTCGGGCAAGTCGCCGTCAACTTCGCGGAATATCCCCGGGCGGCCGTCGAAGGTCGCCTGTGTCAGCATCTCCCCCAGAAGGACACCTATCGCGTACACATCCGACCGCAAACTGACAGACTTCCCCTTTCTGATCTCCGGAGCAACGTATCTGTTCGCCCCCTGCCCTGTGCCCAACCGATGACCGACCGCAGCGATGGGCAAGCTCGTTGCCTGTCCGGCGTCCAGCACCTTGAGGGTCTGTGGCAAGATCCAGACATTATCCGGCGACAGGGAGCCGTGACACTCGACTCCACTCTCAATCAGGAAGGCCACTATCTGACGCACTATCGTGTGAATCTCGTTTACAGTGAAGCTCCTGCCCTGAGCGCAACGATTGTCGATGAGGTCCCTCAACGGCACCCCCTCGAGCAACTCACTCACAACGAAATACCGCCCCTCGCTCCGGTCTACATCGAGGATCCTGGTCATGACCGGGTGGGTAATGGCCATGAACGGGCGCATTCCGTTGAGGAACTCCCCGCCGATCCCGTCGTCGGGGATCAGCCCAGGATGAATCACCTTGACCGCCACATGATGGCCGGACTTCAGATCGTTTGCAATAAACACGGCCCCGAGCCGCCCCGCCCCCAGCATATTGCCCAGCTCGTATCGACCGGCGAGTGTGACGGATTTCAGCGCCGCAGGATTCACCATTGCATCAACGTGCCAGCCGCACCGGCCGCACGCCTCACTCAACGATTCAAGCTGTGTACCGCACTGGATGCAGTCCAACCCTGCGCCTCCATTCAACGACGTGTTCTCACGCCGTCGGGATTCTAGCACAACAATCGTATTAGACCATATGTGAGCGAAAAGATCTGACGAAGAGATACAGCTAACAACATACGTAGCCAGTGTTTAGCTTCTGGACCTGCCGCCGCCCCTCGGAGGACCGGAGCGATCGCGATCTCTGCCCCCGTCCCGACCGCGCCCGCCGTCCCGACCGCGTCCGCCGTCACGTCCTCCGCCGCCGCCGCTGCGACTGGGAGGGGGACGATCCACCCATCCCTCGGGCTTCTCGAGCAGTGCCCGCCGCGACAGGCGAATCTTGCCGGAGGCTCTGTCCATGTCGATGACCTTCACCTTCATGGTGTCACCCTCGGCACAGATATCCTCCACCCTGTCGATGCGCTCATATGCCATCTCGGAGATGTGTACCAGTCCGTCGATGTTGGGCAGGATGGTGACGAAGGCGCCGAAGTCGACGATCCTGGCGACCGTGCCCTCGTACTCCTCGCCGACCACGGGCTCGCGAACGAGTCCCTCGATGATGGCGATGGCCTTGGCGGAAGCCTCGCCGTCCGGCGACGCGATGAGCACTGTTCCGTCGTCCTCCACGTTGATGTCAACACCGGTCTGCTCGACGATCCCGCGGATCATCTTGCCGCCGGGGCCGATGATGATCCGGATCTGGTCGGGGCGCACCTTGAGAGTCGTGATCCTCGGCGCGTACTTTGACAATTCCTCCCGCGGCTCGTTGATAGTGGACAGCATCCGTTCGAGGATGTGCTGCCTGCCGTCCCTGGCCTGATCGAGCGCCTTTACGAGGATATCTCGCGAAAGCCCCTTGATCTTTATATCCATCTGAATCGCCGTGACGCCCTTGGCGGTGCCGGTTACCTTGAAGTCCATGTCGCCCAGGTGATCCTCGTCACCCAGGATGTCCGACAGGATGACCGTCCTCTCGCCGTCGGTGATGAGGCCCATGGCGATCCCCGCCACCGGCGCCTTGATGGGCACACCGCAATCCATGAGGGACAGGCATCCTCCACAGACGGTGGCCATGGACGACGATCCGTTCGACTCGGTAACTTCCGACACGATCCTGATGGTGTACGGAAAATCCTCGTGGGACGGCAATATCCCCGTCAACGCCCTCTCCGCGAGCGCGCCGTGGCCGATCTCCCTGCGAGACGTTCCGCGCAGGAATCTGGCCTCTCCCACCGAGAAGGGCGGGAAGTTGTAATGAAGCATGAACTTCTTGAACTGCTCGGTGTACAGGCCGTCAAGGCGTTGCTCGTCGGACGTGGTTCCCAGGGTGGTTGTCACTATCGCCTGGGTCTCGCCGCGGGTGAAGAGCCCGGTGCCGTGAACCCGAGGCAACATCCCCACCTCGCACGTGATCGTCCGGATGTCCGTGCCGGATCTGCCGTCGATCCGCTCGCCGGTGCCAAGAACCCGCTCCCTGACGATGTTCTTCTTGAGGTCGCCGAAGGCCTCGCCGATCTCATCGCGGCTTTCGGGAAACTCCTCATCGAGCTGTTCCCTGACCTCGGCCTTGATCTCATCGAGTCGCAGGTATCGGTCGAGCTTGACCTTGATGCGCGTGGCCTCGTCCACCTTGTCGGAATAGTCCTTTGCCACGCGGGCATACAGCGCCTCGTTCTTCACGGGCGGAACCACTTCCCACTTGGGCTTGCCTACACTCTCCCGCATTGCCTCCTGAAGGTCGAGAAGCGGGATGATGGATTTGTGTCCGAACTCCAGGGCATCGATCAGATCCTTCTCGAGGAGCTCGTCGCCGCCGCCCTCCACCATCAAGATGGCATCCCTGGTGGCTGCCATCACGATGTCCATGTCACTTTCCTTCAACTCATCCATCGTGGGATACGGGACGAACTGCCCGTCGATACGACCCACGCGAATGCCGGCCAGCGGCCCGAAG
>JAUVAN010000285.1 GCA_030591725.1 Deltaproteobacteria bacterium | reverse complement strand
CCGGCCGCCACTTCCGCTGCCGTTCCGTAAAGCTCGTCGTCCGTGCCGTTGCAGTTGTCGTCCTCTCCGTTGCAAAGCTCAGCCGTGGGTAAAATTTCGCCCGCGCAATCGCCGGCAGTCCAGCCGGTGCCCATGTCCGCCCCATACTGTCCGGCCACGCACTGCTGCTGACCGGGATGACACAGCCCTACATTCAGGGCCGTACCGCATTCGCGGAAGAGACCCTCGTCCGTGGTGCCGTCGCAGTCGTTGTCTTGACCATCACACGGATCTCCCAGGATGACATCGACGCTCCACAGATCCGCCGGATCCTGCCAGGATTCCGGCGCCGGGGCCGTGAACGACTGACATTCCACATAACCAAGAGTGGTGTTGCAATGCTCCGTGCCTTGTGAGCACAACCCTTCACAGGTGAACACTCCGACCGGTCCCTCCACGCAGCCCGAGTAACCAGCCGGGTAACAATTCGCGCCCCCGCCTGGGTCTCCATCGTCGACAAAGGTGTCGCAGTTGTTGTCCATGCCGTCACACACTTCGGGTGAAGGTATGGCCGACCCGATGCACAGCAATCCGCCGCCGGAACAAACCTCCGCGCCTGGAGAACACTCACCGTCACAGGAGAACACTCCGGGAGGCGCCTCCGTGCATCCCAACGTGGCAGCCGGGTAACAAGGGCTTCCCGCCTCCGGGTTGCCTTCATCGATAAAGGTGTCGCAGTTGTTGTCAACGCCGTCGCACAGTTCAGCCTCGGGGTATACCACCGAGCCGGTGCAAACCATTGCCTGAAGCATGGAGTCGCACTGCCATGTCCCTGCCGAGCACGGCAAGGGCAGCAATCCGTGCGCAATCGTCGGGCAAGGCGCGTCCTCCCCGCCTTCGACAGCAGGTTCGGACAGAAGATCATCGACAAACGTGTTGCAATCATCATCTATGTCGTTGCAGGTTTCCGGCACAGGGGTGATCGCATTTGTGCATACAAGTGTGCTCCCCACGCATTCGTACACGCCGGGCGCGCACGAGCCGTCGCAAACAAACACACCCGTCCCGAGCGGTGTCTCCACACAACCGGTCGTCGCCGCCGGGTAGCAATAGCCTCCGCCCTCGGGATTGCCGTCGTCGGGCGTACCATCGCAGTCATCATCGAGGCTATTGCAGAGCTCCGCTACGGGGCCCTGGGGCGCGCTGCACGTCGGTGATGCAAACGCCGTGTCGCAGCACTGGTAACTCGCGCCGCCCATACCGTCGTCGACGCATCGCCATTCGCCGGGATCGCATTCGCCGGTTCCGTCCATGCAGACGCCGGAGGTCAGTGAAAAGTCCAGCCCGTCCCCGTTGACGTTGTCGATGTTGCCGTCGCAGTCCTCGTCCACGCCGTTGCAGGTGTCCGACGTCGCCGGGAATACCGCGCCGAAGCATTCGGGTCCGGTTCCTTCGACACAGATCGTTGTTCCGAACTCGCACTCGCCGACATTCGTTGCAGGCCCGCAGACATCGCCGATGGGAGTTCCCCATCCGCCGGTGGGCTCGTTGTCGATGGTTCCGTCGCAGTTGTCGTCGATGCCGTCGCAAGTGGTTTCCTCGGGATCTATACACAGATCCTGGGCCGGGTGCCCGCCGGGAATGTCGCAATAAAGAATCGATCCTTCATCGGTCAGGCCGTCGCAATCATCGTCGATGCCGTTGCAGACCTCCACGAGTATGGAGGCGGCCACGATCTGGTACAGCACGTCAGACAATTCGGCCGAGGAGTTGGCGGAGAAAGCCGTCGCCGAAGAGTTGAGAAGGCCGTCGTCACCGTAATCGGCCATATCGTCCAGGATGGCTGAAGTGAACGCGAATCCGATGACCCATGTGGTCACGTTAATGGTTGGGTCGCTGATTGTGGGCTCGGTTCCAATGTCCCAGAGGTTATCTGCCCATACGGTGGGGCTGACCGACCCGTCGAAATCACCGTCTGCGAGAACTATGATGGAATAAGGGCGGCAGAAGTTGTCGGCATCGGCCGCGATGATCGGCGCAAGGTAGTTGTAGGCAGCCTCCAGAGTTTCACCGAGGGGCGTGGGTCCGTCACCGCGAAGCTCCTGCTCCGTGTAGTCCCCGTGGGGTCCCTGGAAACCTCCGGTAGTATCGATGGGGGTGTCTTGCGCTGAATACTCGACGTTGTCCAGCCAGGCGATAATCTCCGGGGTGTTGCTTCCGCTGATCGGGTCGAACCCCTCGCAAACGTAATCATCTTCATCCGCAAAGGCGTTGGAGCCCGAGGGACCGTAATTGTAAGGCGCGGATCCGCCCGTTCCGGTGATGCCGTGGTATCGGAGATAGTCTCGATCGCCCACAACCTGATTGTGGCCGTACCAGCCGGCCTCCCAGGGGGCGGTGTTCAGATGTACCGGAGTATAGTTTTGTGGGAACTTCATGAGGGCGAAATCGAGATCGCCGGCCTCGTTGAGCATCTGGATCATCGCCGACTTGGCGATGTGCAGTCGGGAGCCTCCGTAGCCCGGGCAACAAACGTTGGTACCCCACGGATCGGAGGTGCCGTCGCCGTAAGTGGGAACGGAGGGTGTGGAGGTGTCGAAGGTCATGCTGCCAGAGGTGTCGAACAGGATGATGATCCTCGGCTTGATGCCCTGCGCGCCGGCATTTCCCGCGCCAAGTACGATTCCCAGTGAAACCGCAACCAGAACCGTGGCAACTACTCCTCGTGAAAACCGATACATGCTTTTCTCCTTGGCTGGCCTTTTGAAGCCCGACATTTTCTATCAAAAACCGAAAAAGTATATTTAAAGTTAAAGCAAGTAGTACGATGTTTTTATCATCCCTCGTTTACTTAGAAGCGATCAATACACCATCTTTCCGATTTTTTCTTGTGAAAATGAAAAGAGCCGCTATTTCAGGAATTTGCGGGGGTGGCGCTGGGCGGTGGAAAACCTCAGAACTCCAAACGTACGTTGTTGATATACGGGCCGTAGTAGGTTGTCACCGATGTATCCGAGGTAAACCTGAACCGGACATTGAATTCACTGCCGCCAAGGTACGCGGAGACGTTCGCCTGGTAGTTGGCCCAGGCTGAGGTCGTTCCGGTGTAGGTTCCCAGAGTGTGCCAGGAACCATCATATACCTCCACGTATGCATAGTCCCAGGTGCTTTCGAGGCTGTATCTCATCCTCCATCTGAGATAGACGGTTGAGCCGTCGCAAATCGAGAGATCCATGGGCGGCGCCGTGGCGCTGATATTGACATTGTCCGCGTCGTAGTATCCCGTGTAGTTCACCGCCAACTCGCACACCCCGCCCGAGTCGTGGGCATACGGACTGCTGGATGATCCCACCTCCCAGGTCGCTGTCATGGAGGTTGTGTCTGTCTCGGTTTCGAGGGTCCAGCTGTCATCGCTGCAGCCCTCGAAATCGAAGTTGTAAAGCCCGAGTCGCGCCGCGCAGGTGCTCGCCGACTGACATGCCGGGCCTGACCCCGAATCCCAACAAATGTCTCCCCCTCCACAGGGCGAGCAGGTTGCGCCACACATGCTGGAGGTGTTGCAATAGACGCAGCCTCCCACCGAGCCAAGGCAGGTGTAGTATGGTGCGGAACACGGCGTGCAATCCGGCCCACAATTTGTGGCGGTGTCGCACTCTTCGCAGCTGTTTATGCCTCCGGTGTTGCATTGATGGCCGTCACCACAATCATCGTCGATCTGACACTGGTCACCCTTGCAGCACCTGTAGCCCAGGTTCTCCATGAAGAAACCCTCATCGTCTGCGGCAGCCCAGAAGTCGAAGTCACAGGTCATGCCCGGCCCGAGGTCGTTGTACGAACCGCCGCGAATTTGATACAGCCCCTGAGCACTCTCGCCAGATCCGATTATCCTTTGTGTGAGAGTCCACTCCTCGGCGTTGCCGGACATGTCGTACAGGCCGTCGCTCTGCAACGCCGGCGTCGCGGTCCAGTCCGACACGCAGTTGCCGTAAGCATCCCTGGTGGGGGTGAGACTGTTATCAGCCGTATCATATCCGTTGCAGTAGTTGCTCTGGTACGTGTCGCCGTACGGGTACGCCAGACCGTAATTGACCGAGAAGGGTTGATTGTTTGCCGGACCCCGCTCACATGCGTTCTGCCACTGCCAGGCGCTACACAGATCCCATCCATCGGCCGTGTATTGACCGTTCGAGTTGAGTGTCCAACACGCCCCGCGGGCATCGGAATGCGTCACATAGGACCAGGGGATCACGTTGCGTTGAGAACACGCGACAGTTGAGTAATTCCCCGGATTTGCCGAGGTCGCGTTGTAGCGAGATGCCTCGTAAGTAAAAATTTCGTAGCTGTATGATCCGCTCGGCGTGCCACCGGAATACGAATCGCTTATCGCTGTAATTTCATCTGCGCATAAGGCGGTGGCGCCCTCATCTGTATATCCGTCGCAGTCATTATCCAGCCCGTCAGGCACAGATGTTGAATTCTCGACGCCCATACCGGCAAGGGGATCGCTGATATCAATTATATTGGCCGCGTTTGAACACTGGGAGTTGTTGTGCCCGGCTAACGAATCACCCGAATCGCAACACACGGCGCCGCCGGTTCCGCCGACGTCGCACCGCCAGAAGCCCTCGAGGAAACATTCGCCCAATCCGCTGTTGTTGCAGGGCGCTCCGAGGTTCGTCCACGTGTCATCCGGGATCCCGTCGCAGTTGCCGTCATACCCGTCGCACATGGCTTCCACGGCGAGCGGATCTCCGCTGACGTCGCACTCCAGGTGGTTCGTCGCGCATTGATAGTCGCAATCCCACACACCGGCCGTGCATATTTCATCCGGAGCGTTTGGACAGGTCTTGATGCATCCGGCCGGGTTTACGATCCCGTCTACCGTTCCGTCGCAATCATCGTCCTCGTTATTGCAGATCTCCGCCTCGATTGCGTCCTCGTCGGTTTGACCGTCGCAGTCGTCATCCAGGTAATTGCATATGGTGGTCGATTCCACGCCGCCGTTGTAAGTCTGGCATTGGCAGTCCAGTCCCGCGACGTTCGGATCGTCGGCGTACGGGCCGTCGCCAGAAGATGTGCAGTTGAGCACGCACTGACCGCCCACGCAATCTACGCTTGCCACGTTTGGCGCGCTCAGATACCCGGTGCAGTCATTTGCACAGCTTCCGCACGAAGTAACCACAGACATAAGACCTTCGTCGGTTGCTCCGTCGCAATCTCCGTCTTGGAAATCACATATGGTCTCCGCAGTCACCGGCACTCCCAGAACGCACTCGAGATGATTTGCCGGCGAGCAATCGTATGTACAAACCCAGCTTCCACCGGTACAGGCAGCAGTGGTTCCCGGGCAATCCCTGCAGGTTCCGAGGGGGGGGCTACTCGGCAAATCCGAGTCCGCACTGTCCGTCAGGCCATCGCAATCGTTGTCCTCGTCATCACAGATTTCCGTGGCGGGTCCAATGTCGCCAGTGCACGATCCCCATGTTCCCGTTCCGCCGACAACACATGTTCTGGTGCCGGTCTGGCATGCTCCTTCGTCGGGATCTCCAGTCGGCGCCCCACCGCAAAATTCGATCACGCCTTCATCGGTGGTCCCATTGCAATTGTTGTCCTGTCCGTCGCAGGTTTCGGTCTGTGGCGCGCTCGCTCCGGCGCACTGAAGGAAACCGTTGATGCAATCGATCGATCCCGCGCAGGG
>JAUVAN010000282.1 GCA_030591725.1 Deltaproteobacteria bacterium | reverse complement strand
CCATTTCGCGACATCGGCGGGTGAAAACAGCCGCTCGCATCGAACAAAACATTCCCGAATCCGCTCTCAAGCGTCCCGGTCCTTCAACAAATAAAATGTGTCTGGCACTGATCGTGGCGCACTGATCGTGGCCTGCATCTGGATGGTGCTCGACAACATTCCGTTCTTCGCGTGGCTGGAAGATGAGGAAGGCAGCGGTCAGTAAAAGAAAACAATTGGCACGAACTGTCCCTTCGTCTAGCTTGACCCCATGTCCGTCTCACCGTGGCACAAACGGTTCAATACACTCGTCGATCAGGGCCTCGATCGCGAGATGCGCATCATCACGAGCCCCGTGGGGCCATCCGTTGAGACGCCCGACGGTCCCAAGCTGCTCTTTTGCTCCAACGACTATCTGGGCTTGGCGGCGGATCCGCGAATAGGCGACGTCGTCGCCCGCTGCGCAAAAAAATGGGGTTCGGGAACGGCGGCATCCAGGCTCATCAGCGGAAATACATCTTCCCATGCGGAGCTGGAGAAACGGCTGGCGCGGTTCATGGGCACTCAGGCGGCAGTGCTGTTCCCGACCGGGTTCCAGGCCAACGTGGGAGCCCTCCCCGCTCTTGTGGGCGAGGGAGATGTCATCTTCTCCGACGAGCTCAATCACGCGAGTCTCATCGACGGCTCCCGCCTGTCCGACGCCCCGGTGCGGATCTATCGGCACGCGGACGCGCGTCACCTCGAACAGCTGCTCGAAGAGGAGCCTCCAACCACGGGCATCCGGCTCGTCGTTACGGACGCGATCTTCAGCATGGACGGGGATCTCACACCAATAGAGGACATCTGCTCGGTGGCCGACAGGCACGGCGCCAAGATCTATCTGGACGAGGCGCATTCGCTCGGCGTCATCGGCCCTGGCGGACGGGGGCTCGCGGCCCAGAAGGGCCTCGCGGACAAGACGGCTGTCAGGTTGGGCACCATGGGAAAGGCATTCGGGGTGGCGGGAGCCTTTATCGCCTGTGACTCCGACGCGGCCGGGATACTGGTGAGTCGCGCCCGCAGCCTCCTGTACAGCACCGGGCCGCCGGTGCCCATAGTGGAAGCACTGATCGAGAGCCTGAAGATCGTGGAGGGAGCGGACGATCTGCGGGCTCGGTTAGCGGACAATATCTCGTTTTTCAGGGATCTCGCTCACGAGGCCAACGTGGCGCTGACTCCTTCGGACACACCCATACAGCCCGTTCCAATCGGCCCGTCGGACCGCACCATGGCCGTCTCCGGATCGCTCTGGGACATGGGCTTCTTCGTCCAGGGGATTCGCCCCCCCACTGTACGGGCCGGTACTTCGCGACTTCGAGTGACCCTCTGTGCGGCGCATACCAGGCGGCAAATCGAGGATCTCGTCGGGGCGCTGGCAGACGCCCTCGAAACGGAGAACAAAAACAAATGAACAGGGGAATCTTTGTAACGGGAACCGACACCGGCGTTGGCAAGACCATCGTGACCAGAGCCCTGGTTCGCACCCTCGTCAACACGGGAATGCGCGTGGCAGCCCTCAAGCCGGTGGAGAGCGGCGCCCCGGAGATCGACGGCCGGCTGGTCCCCGAAGATGCGAGCGCCCTCATCCGTGCGGCGCGCTCGGGGCATGACATATCGGATATCTGCGCCTACAGCTTCCCCGATCCTGTATCGCCGCATCTCGCGGCGGCAAGAGTCGGCGAGACCATCGAGCAGGATCGCATCCTTGAAATTTTGAAAAGGCATCGAAACAACTTCGACCTGATCGTGGCGGAGGGAGCGGGCGGCCTGATGGTGCCTCTCTCGGACACACTCCTGTACGCGGACCTGATCGCCGCGACCGGTTACTCGTTATTGCTGGTCTCCCCCAACGTGCTCGGCACTATCAACGCAACCCTCCTGACGCTGGAGGCCGCCAGATCCCGCGGAATCGAAATAGCCGGCGTCGTCCTCAATCGGACACCTCCTGTCGAACTGGGCAACGCGGACGCGATCTCACACCACGGCAAGGTCCGGGTGCTCGGTGAATTCCCGACCGTCGATTCAAATGATGATGATGAACTGGCAGATGCCGCGCGAAGAACTCTCGACCTGGATAATATTCTGTAGGGTTTATACTGGGATTTACTCCCAGAGCCTCATGGTGGGCATGTCCCGGTTGTGGCCCGGAGGCGCGAGTTCTTCACCGAAGTCGTCACAAATGAGACATTTCCAGGTCTGGGCCTTGTAGCCCGTCTCGGTGTCCGTGTCAGTGTCCGAATCCGTGTCAGAGTCGGTGTCCGAATCCGTGTCACCGTCCGCGTCCGAATCCGTGTCACCGTCCGTGTCTGCATCCAGATCCAGGCCGCCATCATCACCCGGAGTCGTGAATTGCTGCTGACCGCATCCGATCGTGGAAATAGCCAGAACAAGAACGAACAACCCAGACGCTCCAAATTTAATTTTCATCATCGAAAGCCTTTTTTTCATCTTTCACCAGCGTAACCTATACAACAGAACTCGCTATCGGGGCAGCCTACATATGAAATAGCGACCCACCATGCTCCCTCATCACATGTCGTGCTGTCTCCCGTGTTCGGGGCGCACCAGGTAGCTATATCTTCGTATTGCTCGCCCTGCACCTCGCACTGATCGTCGCCCACGCAGCACCATTTCCCGCCCGAACAGCTGCCCTCGGGACTGTGATAAATAGCATAACCGCCGGAGCAGGTTTCCTCTTTCTCCTGGCATACACCGGCCACCGTTATCGTCATTTCCTCATGTTCCAACGCAACAGTCGTACACAGCTCGGCATCCGCGTCAGAATCTGCATCCGTGTCGCCGTCCGAATCCGAATCGGTTCCTCCATCCGTGTCGTCGTCTCCCATGGTTACCGGTTCCAGCACCCCGTCACATCCGAAAAAGAACACCGCGCCGAGGATCGGAACCGCAACCAACACAGTCAGGAAATCAAAATCGATCATACCCTTCATTACTAATGCTAGTTTCTCCAGAGCCAATAGTAGCTCAAAAAAAGTATACCTCAGCTCCCCCAAAACCTTCGATCAGGGGCAGACCCATCTCGGCCACCTTGTCCCCGGCGAAGCTCACCTCCACAGCAGGGAGCAACGCGCCGATCTTGACGCCGAGCCGCAGCCGGAACCACCGGGTCAGGATAAAACCCAGCTGAACCGTCCCTCCGAGATACGCCACCGTCACCCGATCCTTTCGCGAATCAAAACCCTCTCCCCCCTCTCCCTGCGCCCACGCCACTACCGGGCCGGCCCCGATCCCCATGGACGGCCGGAAGACCCCGCTATCGAAGAACTCCAGCTGGGCCCAGGCCCTGAACGCCGCAATATCAAACGATGACCGAGATTCCTCTCCATCAATATCGTGCACCCACACGGAGAAACAGACGTCCGCCTGGGTAGACAGAAGCCTCACCGGCTGCCATGCGAGCGAGATCTGAGCACCGAACATGCCTCCGATCCCGCCGGGAGATCCCATCCCAACGCCCGCGAGCCCCAGCCCGAGTACGGAATTGATATCCTTGTCGCCTTGATCGACCGGCCCTGGAACCACCGGTTTTTCCTCCACCACGGGTTCTTCTGCCGCTACATCCTCTATCTCCGGAACCTCGCCAGGTTCCTCGAAGTCGAGATCCAGCTCCTGAAGACCTGCTCTCAACGCCTCCACGGCCTTGATCGCCGCGATGGCCGCTCCCTGTGCGCCCTCCTGTGCCCTCAATGACAGGTGTCTGGCCACCGAGCTTCCCGATCGCGTATCCACGGTCCAGAGATCCACGGCTCCGCGATCGGTCTGCGGCTCTCTTGTGATCATAATCGCACAAACCGCGCCCTTCTCCTTCGCGATCACCCCCAGATTTGCGCGCTGTTCCGTTACACCCGCGGCGACACTGTTGACCTTCTCCACCTCCACATACATGGCGGCCAGCTCGTCGAGGAGTACTTCCTCGGCCTCGGCCCACGCGTGGGGGGGGCAACACTCCTCGATGCTCACGAGGATCACCAGGGGAGCAAACCGCTCCTGTGCCCCTGACGTGTATGATTGAAGCAGGACGGCACATAACAATACCGTCGCAAGAAAACCGAGGTTACTTCCGCAGGATCGATCTGGCCAGCTTGGTAAAGAGACCGCCATCGTATCGGGAAAGATAGATCTCCGCGTTTCTCGCGGCTTCCGTCCTTCTTCCAGCCTTATCGCAGGCATCGATCAATCTGCCAAGCGCTTCTTCGGCGAGGGGGCCCGATGGTTTCTCTGTCAGATAAGTCTCGAACCAGGCAGTAGCCGCCATGGGATTACCCTCCAGATCGAGTTTCAGCCGACCCAGCATGAACGCTGCCGTGAACGCCCTTTGAGAGCCTGCGAATCGCTCTCTCACCGCCATCAGCGCCCGCGCCGATACGGTTGCGTCGCGCGCGTACCGGGCCGCGTTGGCGAGGGCCCACAAGTCATTCGCGTCGAGGGTCATAAGCAGCTCGTCGAGCCCCTGTCGCCTGGCCGCAGCCACGGCGGCCGCAAACTCGCGAGCATCGCTGAGATCCTTCCACGATGGTAAATCCTCCGCCGACGTAACTGTGCTCGCAGACTTTTTCGCGGCAACATGGGAACCTTCCCTTGCGCTCGGCGGGATCGATCGGTCGGCCTCCAGTACAGCAACGCCCTCGTCCGTCATTCCCGGACGATCCTGAGGGGACCCGGTGTCCGTCGCGGACGCGAGCGCCTCATCATCCGCCTTATCGTCATCTCCCGAAATGGATTCCATCGCCACGCTGCCCTTGTCACCGTCCGCCACAAGACGCTTGCCCGCCTGAACTCTTATCCCGTGCTCGCTCAGGTGACCTCCGCGAACCAGCACCTTCCCCCGGGCAACCGAGACACCCAGAAGCGAGCTGTCCGAATCCCAATCCACGGAGAAAGCGGTTCCCAGTACCGTCACCTGGTACGGTCCGGCGCTTATGATCCAATTAGTTTCCCCGTTCTTCTTGATATCCGCGTGCAAAAGCCCCTTGCTCAGGTCCACTTTCACGGTCCTCATATTGGACGCCAACACTCTCACGACAGTCTGCGCGTCGAGTTCGAACCGGCTTCCGTTGTCAAACCTTATGGGCACACCCCCATCGGAGGAGGCCTTCACCCAGCTACCCTCGCTTCCCGCCGTTTCCTGCTCTCCGACCCAGAATTTGAGCGGGGTCTCCTGCCCATACAGCAACATCGCGCCGAGGGCGAACACCAGCAACACCGCAGCGGCGACCATGAGGCCGGGCAGAACCCTGCCATCACCTCCGGGCCTCGACGCGGCGACCAGGGAAAGCAACGCGCGCTTCTGAGCCTCGCGCCGCACCTCGGAGGGACCGTCGCCAAGCTCCTGGGCGACCCGTTCTCCCATCCGCTCCAGATTTCTCATATCATCGGACATCTTTGATTTCCTCTATCACCGACGCAAGCACCGGATTCTTGGCGGCTCTCTTTGCAAACTCTTTCTTGGCCCTCGCAAGCCGCCGTTTCGCAGTGGACAACGAGTATCCACCGATGGCGGCCACTTCCCCTAGCGAACGCCCCTCGACGAATCGCAACACAAAAACAACATGGTCATCCGGCTTCAACGTTCTCAAGACCTCATAAAACTGATTGGCGAACATCTTGCCGTCTGGACCGGAGTCCTTCCGAGTGATCTCAGGCGGCTCGGCCATGGGGACCAGGATTCGGCGATAT